>NZ_JAFEVF010000014.1:0-23600 GCF_048054115.1 Wolbachia endosymbiont of Nasonia vitripennis
ATCTTACTTTGTTTGCTTGTCAGATCAAGTCTAAACTATTACAGTTTAGCAAAATGTTTTTTGGTTTATATTTGCTTGAGGTTAACATCATTGGCATTAAGCTTTTTTTATGGAATATAATAGATTTCTTGCATAACCAGCCAGCTTGGTATCCAATAAGAAAATCTTGATTCCAGCGTCACGAGCTGGAACTCTTTGAATTCCAGTTATGCAAGAAATCTAATACCAAAATGTTAAATGATCTTACTGTATATCTACAAATTCTTCCTGTGATTTTCAACTCTGGAGGTTATGTTTAAATTATAATATCTACCAAAAAATAGTCATTTTGCTTGGATATTTGATATAATTTAGATCTATTAAAGCAAAAGCATGAATGAAGTAATAACATTTGGTTGTCGTCTAAATTTCTACGAGAGTGAGTTAATCAAAGAAGCATTAAAAAAAGCAAAGAGAGAAAATGTTGTTGTAGTGCATAGCTGTGCAGTGACAAACGAAGCAGAACGCCAAGTGAAGCAAAAAATACGTAAGATCTATAAAAACGACCCAAGTAAAGAAATTATCGTAGTTGGCTGTGCCGTTCAATTAGATCCTAAATCATATAGTGATATTCCTGGTGTAAGTAAAGTGCTAGGTAATCAAGACAAGCTAAGAGCTGAAAATTATCTACTAAATAATGATGAAATCTTAGTCAGTGATAACCAAGTAGAACCTATTCTCATTAATGGATTTGAAGATAAATCAAGGGCATTTATTGAAATTCAAAATGGTTGTAATCATAGTTGTACATTTTGCTCAATTACTGAGGCAAGAGGAAATAATCGATCTGTGCCAGTAAACAATATTATAGAGCAAATTAAGATTTTTATAGAAAATGGGTATCAAGAAGTGGTGTTTACAGGTGTTGATATTACTGACTTTGGTACAGATTTGTTTGGTAAGCAATCACTCAGTTCAATGATTAGAAGAGTTTTAAAGGATATACCACAGTTAAAGAGACTAAGACTTTCCTCTATTGATGTTGCTGAAGTTGATGATGAACTAATGGATTTAATAGCTAATGAGTCAAGACTTATGCCTCACTTACACTTGAGTCTACAGTCTGGTAATAATTTAATACTAAAGAGAATGAAACGTCGTCACAATAGAGAACAAGTGATAGAATTTTATCATAAAATGAAGAGCTTAAGACCTAATATAGCATTTGGCGCTGATATTATTGCTGGATTTCCAACAGAAACTGATGAAATGTTTCAGGATACAGTTGATTTACTGAAAAAAATAAATGTAGTTTATCTACATGCTTTTCCATATTCAGAGCGGAAAAACACACCTGCTGCACGGATGCCACAAATACCAGAGAATGTACGTAAAGAACGAGTAAAGCATCTAAGAGAAATAAATAAAGAAATGATGAGCAGTTTTTATCAGTCTTTGCTCGGCACTGAGCAAAGCGTTTTGGTTGAGCAGAATAATATTGGTAGAACAGAAAATTTTGCATTAATAAAACTTACATCAAGAGTTCAAGCTAAAAGTATTGTGAAAGCTCATGTTAAAGGAATAGAAAATAATTGTTTAATTGGAAATATTATTTCTTAATTTTTGTACATTAAAGGAATATATGATATAGTAGTTATACTATAAGTGATAATTCATTTATGATAATTAGAATATCTATTGCTTTATTTTTCATCTTCATTCCGTGTGTCTATTTTTTTATTACTTATATCAGTAACAATACACACATTGAGCAAGTGCAGCCCTTAAAATTAGAAACGGACAATAATGAAAGTGTGATACATTCTGAAGAAGTTACTGAAAAAGAAGTGCCAATAAAATGTCAAGAACTTGAAAGTAGTTCACCTTCTGTTTTCCAAGTAGCTAATCAGAAAAATATGTGGCCAAGTATTGCAGATCAAGCTGAACCTACAAAGGAAAAATCAAAAAAACTTGATTTCTATGTTAGTGCTAATGGTGGTAAGATATATTCTGATAGCTCAGAAGTATTTGTGGAGGGTATACGTGCAATAGGAAAAAGAATTCTTGCTTTAGCTGAGGGCCGTTATGGTGGTTTTCTTTTAGACCTATTCTTAGGAGATGAAATTAAAAACATAAAAAAATTTAACGGTAAAATTGATTTTCAGTGGCTTAGCAGCATATCTGTAGGTTACTATGCTGGAGAAAATGGCCGAGTTGATTTTGAGACCATGTATTCTAAAGTCAATATTGAAGATAGTAACTCTCCTCCGGTATTTGATAAATCAGCAAGTGTATCTGCATTCTTATTAAATTTTTACTATAACCCTAATGTTCAAAATACTCAATTTGCTCCGTATATTGGTCTTGGTATAGGATCAACAGTTTTTAGATTAAAAAGGATTGATAAATCATCTAAAAATTTAATGCCACTGAATGTTCCTTGGCTTGTTTATCAAATAAAGCTTGGTGTTGATTACTCAGTAATTCCAGAAGTTAAAACCTTTCTCGGCTATCGTTACTTTAATATTCCAACACCTATTGCAGATGATATATCCACTCATAATATTGAAGTTGGTTTGATGTTTAATTTTTAGTAATAATATCTGTTCAAGGGCATCTGAAGCAAAAGTGGTCAGTGCTTGCCATTAGACTTCTTGGATAACTTAAGAAACAAGTAGTAGAAGCAATATTAGGGAAGGTATAAATTTTGAGCAGGTAAGTAAACTTGATGAAGAGAAGCTTCGAAGACTAAGAGGAGTAAAAAGAAAAACATTGGAAAAATAATAGAAATTTTAATAGAGGAAGAGGCCAAGAAAAATGCAAGAGGAGGAAAACCAAATAAACAATGCATGTTTGCTAATAGCACTAGAATATTTGCGTAAATACCGTACATATTTCCATATAGCGCAAAGCTATGGAATAAGTGAAAGTATTGCTAACGGATGGATAGAAGATGCATTGATAAAACATTCAGATTTCAGGAAGATAAAGAGCTATTAAAGTCAAATGTAGAATACGAGATTTTAGTAATATAGCTAACCGAAGTAAGATTTGCCCGAGCACTGAAAAACAAAATCAATAGCCGAATTAATATTGGGCCAAAAGGTTTGTAGAGCCTTTCTTATGGCGTGCTTGATCAGAACTTCTCAATCGGATTTAAATCTGGCGAGTATGGAGGCAAGAACAAAATTTTACACCCAATATTTTCTATCAAATTTTTCGTCCTTGCAGATTTATAAAAACTCGCATTGTCGAGAACAATAGTCTGTCCAGGTTTAAATACAGGGACAAGTACATTTTCTACATAAGCATCAAAAATCTCGCTGTTGCAGTAGCCATCAATTATCCATGGTGCTTTAACTTTTCCTTCATTCAGTGCTCCAATCATGCTTACCTTCTTTCTTTTGAACCCTGGGCAAATAACCTCTTGCCTCTTTGAGACCACCCATATTCATAAAATTCATTGTCCTCTATTCCAGACTCATCTATGTATATCAAGTTTCCTTTATTTATTTCTTCTACTTTTTTTATGAACTCTTTACGTTTCTCTTTATCTCTTTCTCGATAAAGAAAAGTTTTTTTTATATGTATAGTTTACTTTGCTAAGGTAGTTATATACTGTGCTTCTACACATATTACCAAATTCTTCAATTATCTTTTCAATTCTAATATCCTGATTTCCATCCAGAAATTTGATAAATCTATCCATATCTTTAATCTTATGGCCATATCCTTTGTGATAGCCTGAAGATGGTTTCTGTTTCTTTTTTCCTTTTCCTCCACAAATATATTGGTTTTATGCTCACTAAATTGGTGAGCATGTTACAACGTTTTTGACGACGAAAAGACTGGATAGCTACTTTCATGACAACCATTTAGTTGTCTTTTCTCGTCTATCTTATTTTGTCACTCTGCTGAACAGATACTAAAGTACTAGCTTTTGTGGGTTGATGCACAATTCTATCAGAAGTTTTGTGACTATAATTGCAGAAAACATCGAGCACAGGATTCCTATCGATAAAGTGACAGAAAACCCTCTAATTGCTCCGCTACCAATAATGAACATTATTCCTGCAGCAATCAGTGTAGTGAGGTTTGAGTCAAGAATTGTTTTTATTGCGTTTTTAAATCCTTCTTCAATGGCACGAGCTGTTCTTTTTCCTGCTCTTATTTCTTCGCGGATGCGTTCAAATATTAAAACATTTGCATCCACTGACATGCCAACAGTTAGCGCAATTCCAGCAATTCCAGGGAGAGTAAGAGTTGCTTCAAGTAAGGTAAGAATGAGTAGTATAGAGATTACATTAAAAACGAGTGCAACAGACGCTAATAAGCCTAATTTGCCGTAAGTAATGATTATAGATAAACCAACGGCTATGATAGAGATTATTGCTGCAATTTCTCCTGCTTTTATTGACTCTTCTCCAAGGCTTGGACCAATGTTTTTTTCTTCAATTATTTTAAGTGGTGCAGGTAGTGCACCTGATTTTAAAAGTATTGCAAGTTCACTCGCTTGTTTTTCAGTGAAATTACCGCTAATTTCTCCCTCTCCATTTAGAATAGGTTCACGTATTGTTGGTACAGTTAAGACTGTATTATCTAAAACAATTGCAAAAGGCTTTCCTACATTTTCTTTAGTAATTTTTGCAAATTTTTTACTTGCTATGCTGTCGAATTTGAAATGTACTGTTGGTTTACCTAAATTGCCAAATCTAACTGATGCGTTAACTAATGAATCACCGCCTATTTCAGTTTTGCGGAATATCGGGTAGGAATTACCCAAAGAATCCTTGAGCATAATCGTAGTGTCATGATCGATATCTTGCATTTTAGCTACATTGGTGTTTGCCAAATGGAAGGCCAGCTTGGCTGTTTTGCCAAGCAGAGATTTTATCTGCTGAGTGTCTTCTACTCCAGGAACTTGGACTAATATCTTATTTTGTCCTTGTTTTTGCACACTTACTTCCTTAGTACCAAGCTTATCTAAGCGTCTTTGAACATTAACTATTGACTCTGAAACTACTTCATTGATTAATGAATTCTTATAATGCGGTTTATATGAAATGAAAATTGCAGTATTTTTTCTACTCAATTCTAAATTTGGGTTTATTTTATGTATTAATGTTGAAACTTTTTTGTAATCATCAATATTATTTAAAGTTACAACCACTTGTTTATCGTTTTTTGCGCTAAATTCAATCTTTTGTGTTAACAGACCTTCTTTTATTTCATCGGTTAGCATGCTTAGTTTCTCTTTGAAGTAAAAATCTAAGTCTACATTTAGAAGCAGAGATGATCCACCTTTCAGGTCAAGCCCTAAATTTATTCTCTTTTTTGAGGTAAAGAACTTATTATCAATAAAATTTGGCAGTATTATATATAAGGACAGCAAAAAAATTAGTAACACTGAAAGAGATTTAACTATTATCTTGTTTGGCATAAATTTAAACTATATTAGTGCATTGTAGACCGAATAGTTGCTAATCACAAGCACCTAAAAGATTAGGACCGCCTAAAGCCCTGATCTATAATTGATGGTCTGCGTTTGTTTTTCTAAAATATCATTATAAATCCATGAATGAGGTTCAGAGGTAGCTTTAAGATTCTCTATTTGTTTATTTTTTCTAATGCTATCAATCGGAAGGTAAATGCATAAACCAAGTATTGAGAAAGTAACTATGGTAGCTGGTATGTGAATAGCAAGAAATTCACTATAACTTGGATCTTTCCAACCGAGAGGACTAGATAGAGAGGGGTGAGAGGAAAATCTGGGAATTGCTACTACTGCACTTAATGCTGTTAGAATAATAGCGACAGTGGCACCTACAAGAGGTAAAATATTCTTTTTATTAAATCTGCCATTAGAATCTTTTAAAATATCAAACATACATACTCGTCGATTACTAAATGTTCGTGATACTATGCACTAATTATAAAGTATTCAATAACTAAACTGGAGATAATAAAAAATGGACATAGAATATAGACATATAATATGAAGGATATATGCTAGTTAAAATAGGTACGAGAGGAAGCGACCTTGCGATCATCCAAGCTTTGGAAGCAAAACAAAGATTATTAGAGTCTTTTCCTAATCTATCCGTTGAGATCATTAAAATCAAAACTTCTGGTGATAAATATGCTAATGTAACCCTTGCTGAAATAGGAGGTAAAGGACTGTTCCTCAGGGAGATTGAGGCTGAATTACTAAAAAATAATATAGATATGGCGGTTCATTCGCTAAAAGATGTACCTGCGTTTTTCTCGAAGGACTTAACAATTCCTTGTGTTTTAGAGAGGCTAAGTCCATGTGATGTATTTATTTCTCATAAATATAAGAGCCTAAAAACTTTGCCACAGCAGGCTACAATTGCAACTTCTTCAATAAGAAGAAAAGTTCAGCTGTTAAATCTCAGGCCAGACTTAAATGTAGTGACACTGCGTGGAAATGTGACAACTAGACTGCAAAATCAGAATTTTGATGGAATGATTTTAGCTGAAGCAGGGCTGATAAGATTAAAAAAATATCACTTAATTACAGAGGTATTGCCACCAAAAGTCATGTTAAGCGCAGTAGGGCAGGGGGCAATTTGCATTCAATGCCGAAAGAATGATATAAAAGTTATCGATCTTTTAGAGAAAATTAATAATAATATGTCTTTTATAAGGGCAAAATCAGAGCGCAGTTTCATGAAGACAGTAAATGGTTCATGCTTTACACCGCTTGCAGCTTTAGCAGAATATGTGAGTGAAAACATGCTACATCTTTATTGTATGTTAGCGGGCGAGAGAGTTATATACTTTACTGAACGCACTTCGTTTGTAGAAGATGCAGAAAAAATGGGTATGGATGCAGGATTAGAGTTAAAATCAAAATGCTTATAAGCTTACCTAAAGTATGTGGAATCTACCGTTATAATGTTTCAATGTCTAAAATGACTTGGTTAAATGTTGGTGGCCAAGCTGATGTACTATTTAAGCCACGTGACATTGAAGATCTAATGTGCTTGATAAAAGATGCGGAGTTACCAATTAGCGTTATCGGTGCAACATCCAACATAATAATTCGAGATAGTGGCATTCGAGGAATAACGGTGAAATTAGGTAAGGAATTTGCGTATATTAAATGTAAAGATAATAGCTCTATAGTTGCAGGTGGTGCTGCACTGCTTAGTAACCTTGCCTACTTTGCAGGGGAACAGCAAATTAGTGGGCTTGAGTTTCTTGCTGGAATTCCAGGAACAGTTGGCGGTGGGGTAGAGATGAATGCAGGTGCATATGGTAGTGATATTGCGAGTGTTGTAAAATTTATAAGGGCAGTGAATCTAGAAGATGGAAATTTATATGAATTCTCCAGCGAAGAAATGGGATATTTTTATCGTGGACATAGTCTAAAAGGCAGGTGGATTTTTATTGAAGCTGAATTTAAAGGAGTAAGTTCAGAGTATGAGCTTATATTGCAAAGATTGAAAGAAGTTATTGATAAAAAAAATAAAAGTCAACCAGTAAGAGGAAAAACTGCTGGTTGTATATTCAAAAATCCAATAGGCTGCAAGGCATGGAAACTGATTGATGAGTCTGGCTGCCGAGGATTAAGTAACGGTAGAGCTAAAATTTCTAAGAAACATTGTAATTTTCTGCTCAATTACAATAACGCAACTGCATTCGACTTAGAAAACCTTGGCAACAGAGTACAAGATGCAGTAAAAGATAGATTTAACATTGAACTTGAGTGGGAGATAAGGGTTTTGGGTAGGTAACTTCTAACCTTCTCTAATATGACCTATTTCAATTGAGTACACTTCAATTTAAGTCCAAGGTACACTATTTTGCGAGGATAATTTATGCTTCCTTTGAAGAAAAGCATTCTTTTATTTTTTCGACTGTAGGTTCTATAATACATTCATTTATTTTTTCAGCCGTCAATGCTAATAAACCTAATGCAAAAAGACTTACAACTGGTGCAATAACTCCTATTGTTGCACTCATCAAAGCTGCTGATTCTATATTTAACATTACAGCAGGAAAAATAGTACCTATAGCTGCACCAAGACCAATCCCTACTGCGGCAGTGGTAGCTAAGGTACATAAAAAATAAGCTATTAGCTTTGTTTGGCTTGTTTTTTCATAATGCTTAAGACTATCTTCTCTGGAAGTAATTAAAATGAGAAATGAGTATGTAGAAACCAAAGAAATAATTCCGCCTATGATTAAAGGTGATAAAGCTGCAAAGTTTAAACTAAAGCCTATAAGTGTTCCTATTATAGCTGCTATCCCATAAGACTTTAAACGCTTTTTAATTTCTGGACCCATACCTTCTTCTATGTATATTTAATTAATAATGAAATGTTACTCATTTTTCCTTCATCTGTAAAGTTATCTTAACCTAATTCCAAAAATTGTTATATAATGTTATTTTGAGGTTTTATTTTCAATGCGCAAACTTGCAATACTCTTTTCTATACTGTTTGCGGTAATTGCTTACTATTTAAACAATGAAGTAATATTTGAAATAGCAAAGCTATTTAGCGATATATTCATCAGTCTGTTGAAATTGATTAGCTTACCTTTAGTTTTTCTATCTATAGTGTCCACAATTTCAGGGCTTAAAGACTCAATTGAAATTAAAGTATTACTTAAGAAGACGCTGTTTTATACGCTGCTTACAACCATTATAGCTGCATTTGTTGCGCTATCTTTCTATTTATTCATAGATCCAGTAAGAAAAAATTTCATAAGTAACACAATAGAAAGTGTGAGTGACAGCAACCACAATTACTTTTCATACTTAAAATCACTCATTCCTTCGAATTTTGTGCAAGTTTTTCTTGAAAATAATGTTATTGGCAGCATATTGATTGCTTTTTTGATGGGTGGAGCTATTATTTCGCTCTCAAAAGAAAAACAAGATATATTACACCAAATATTTTCTGCACTATTTGATACACTTCTTAGAATTGCTCAAGGGTTATTAAAGTTTATTCCTCTTGCTGTATGGTCTTTTATCACATGTTTTTTATACGAGTTAAAAGGTGGCAGCGAATTCCATAGTCTTTTTTGGTATTTTGCTTGCATAATGTCTGCAAATTTCGTGCAAGCATTTGTGATTTTGCCACTACTCATGTGGTATAAAGGTATATCACCAATTCAAACGATGAAAGGTGTGATGCCAGCACTTACACTTGCGTTTTTTTCTAAATCATCTAGTGCAACGCTGCCTACAACTATAGAATGTGTGCAAAATCAGCTAAAGGTACCAAAGAAATTGTCATCTTTTATTCTACCAATATGCACAACAGTCAATATGAATGCGTGTGCTGCATTTATTTTAATCACAGTGATGTTTGTTGCAGAGATGAATGGGCACACATTTTCCTTAAGTGAGATGTTCATATGGATTTTTTTAGCTACAGGAGCTGCAATTGGTAACGCTGGAGTGCCGATGGGGTGCTATTTTATGGCAACTAGTTATTTGGTATCAATGAATGTTCCTTTGTACATTATGGGATTGATTTTGCCTATTTATACAATCATTGATATGTTTGAAACTGCAATAAATGTGTGGTCTGATATCTGTATAACGCAGATAATTAATAAAGAATTTCAAACTCAAGAATGATATTAGATAATACAATAATAAAAGAATTTGAAGAGGCTGGTGCGATTTTGCACGGACATTTTGTACTCTCGTCAGGGCTGCACAGCAACACTTACATACAATGCGCTAAAATTTTTGAAAATCCAAGCAGAGCAATGAACGTTTGTGAGCTATTGGCGAATAAAATAAGAAAAGAGCTTATTGAACCCATAGATTTAATACTATCTCCTGCGATTGGTGGAATAATCGTGGGTTATGAGATTGGTAGACAGCTTGGAATCCGAACAATATTTTGCGAACGTGTTAATGGTAAATTTGAATTACGCCGTGGATTTGAGATTAAACAAGGTGAGAAAATCTTACTAATTGAAGATGTGATTACCACAGGTAAATCTTCACTTGAAGCAGTAAAATGTGCAGAAGAGAAGGGAGGTAAAGTTGTTGCTGGAGCTTCTTTGATCAAGAGAAATAGTGAAACAAAACTGCCCTTTCCTGTAATATCTTTGATTGAACTAAATATCAAAAACTATAGCGAGGAAGAACTGCCAAGTGAATTAAAACAATTACCTATAATGAAACCTGGGAGTAGAGAATATTTAACAAAATAATTCTATATATGGCTAAAGTGATTCAGTAACTTTTACGTGTTATATGTTAATCTTTTTGCATCAAAGTTAGATATTACAGTTTATTTTCCTGTATTCGTTCAACAGAATGGCAAAATAAGATAGACAAATAAAGATATAAAGTAAAAACAATAATAGGTGTCATTCCGGTTCGTGACACTTGCTTTATGTAGTTTCATTGAAAACGTTGTTTTTATTATAATACCTCCTATGATTAGTTTGCTTGTGAGCACCAGTGTCTGGGCACTGGAATGACAAGAAAAGGCTACTTGAATGACAGGAAAGGAACTACTAAAACAAATAGGTGTCATTCCAGCGCGTGACGCTGTAATCCAGAAAGGAAGGGAGTGTTAAATAAACCATACGCGTCAAGTTAAGGAAAAGTGGTATAAGGAAGAAAGGAAACGAAAAAAAACTATTTTATATATTAAGTAATAAAGTTATTAATTTATAGGTTCTTCTGAAAAAATCATCTTCTTCTAGATAAGAACTCCCTAAAAAAATAAATGTAACAAATAAAATGCCCATCTCAAATGTTGCTATATTTCACGATATTTCCTTAACTTGACGCGTATGGTTTATTTAACACTTCCAATAAAAAAATATCAAAGTCATCATATTATATCACGAACCTTTTCCAAGACTTTTTTCATATTTTCGCTTGAAAGTGGAATTAAGCCAAGCCTAGATAAATATCCACCTTCAGTACTAATAGAGTCTATAACTTCTCTAATGAATTCCCTTAATCCATCAACAGTATCTAAGTGTTCTTTCTTTATATAAAGATATAAAGGCCTTGCTAACATATACTCCCCCGATGATATATTTTTATAAGTTGGCTCAATTCCTGCGATTGTGCTTCCTTGAATCTCATCTTGGTTTTTCGCTAAAAAGCTGAAGCTAAATATTCCTAAAGCATTTTTATTGCTCTTCAATTTTTGTATTATTATGTTTTCATTAATTCCAACTTCTATATATCTTCCATCATCTCTGATATTACTACATGCTTTCTTTCTTTTTTCTTGGTCTTGATAATTCTCTTTGAAAATCCTTGAGTTCATACATGAATATTGATCAAGCATAATAAAATTAATCAAAGTTTCATGTGTACCTGTATTTTGATGTGGGCCATAGATTTTAATTTCTGTTTTTGGTAGAGCTTGATTTACATCAGACCAAAATTTCTTGTTATTCTTTACTAATCTATCATTGTCTTCAGAATATGAAGATAAAGTTTCAAACAGGTCATTTTTTGTAAAATCAAATCTATGGCTTTGATTTGAATTTGCAATAACAATTCCATCATAGCCAATTATGATCTCTATTACTTCATTCACTTTATTTCTTTTACATAATTCTCTCTCTACTTCCTTCATAGGGCGAGATGAAGTAGTGATATCTGGTGTGCCTTCCCCTATTCCTGAACAAAACATTTTGAACCCTGATCCACTTCCTATCGATTCTACAACTGGAGTTTTAAAGGAAAATATACGGCTGAATTCTTCAGATATAAATGAGATAAAAGGAAAAACAGTTGAAGATCCAACAATTCTGATATATCTTCTGGCATCAACATTTGACAGTGGGATGAGTAATACAAATGCAAAAATAAGGAAAAGGCGTTTCAGCATCGTTTTCGCTCAAGAGTGTAAACTTAATTATCATAATAAAAAATCAAACTGAAAAGCTTTTTTTCTAGATTTCAAAAGGTATAACGATCAAATGTGTGCGTAATGATGAGATCTGAATCACAGCATTCATACAACTGTATCTATATCGAATCCTCTTATGTTTTTCAATACTGAAAAATTCTTTCATATTAACTTAATGATGCAATATATCCTTTTCTTTAATAGATAAGTCATCATCGACTTTTTTTACATTATCATCAGTAATGTTTTGTATTTCCTTTTTGGTAACATGAAAATCATCTTCTGAGATTTCCTTATTTTTCTTCATTTCCTCTATTTCTTCCATAACATCTCTGCGTATATTTCTAATTGCAACTCGTGCATTTTCAGAAAATTGATGCAATAATTTCACTAATTTTTCACGAGTTTCTTGTGTTAAGTCTGGAAGAACTATACGTATAGTATTTCCTTCAACAACAGGATTTAAATTCAGGTTAGCATTGATTATCGCATTTTTTACTTCACCGATAACAGTAGCATCCCAAACTTTAACTGATAGAGTTTTGTTATCTATAGCTGAAACGCCTGCAACTTGGTTCAGTTTTTGATGTCCACCATAGATATTTACAACTATACCATCAAGTAATGATGCGTTAGCTCTACCAGTACGTACACCTTTCATATCATCGTGAAAAGACTGAATAGTTTTTAGCATTCTTTCTTTTGTTTTAGCTTTTATTTCGTTTAACATAAATTACCTAATGTTTACAATCTGAAACTATAGTATAAGTGCCTTGACCCTTAATAATATCAACCATTTTTTCTCTTTTTAAAGAAAAAACTACAATTGGGATAGAATTCTCACGAGCAAGTGAAATTGCTGATGCATCCATAACTTTTAAATCACGAGTTAGCAGATCTGTATAAGAAAGCCTATCATACATCACAGCATTCTCATTTTTTTTTGGATCGGCAGAATATACACCACTTACTTGAGTACCTTTTAAAATAACATCACAATTCATTTCAACAGCACGTAAAGCTGCAGCTGTATCTGTAGTAAAAAATGGGTTACCTGTGCCTGCTGCAAAAATGACCACTCTACCTTTCTCTAAATGATGAATAGCCTTCCTTCTTATATAAGGCTCACATATAGTAGTCATGGGTATAGCAGACAACACCCTAGAGACTATAGAGCTTTTTTCTAAAAAATTTTGCAAAATTAAAGCATTAATGACAGTACCAAGCATTCCAATATAATCACTGCTTGCTCTTTCACAGCCACTTAAAGATGCTGATGCACCACGAAAAATATTCCCACCACCAACAACAATACAAACTTGAACTCCGAGATTACAAACTTCAACTATGTCTTTGGATAGTTTATCTATAACTTCCATATCATGGCCAAATAGCTTTGATCCCATCAAAGCCTCCCCAGAGATTTTGAATAACACTCTGGGGTACTTTACTTCTGAAGTTTTGTTACTTATTTGCACCATCCAAAGTAAGTAACTTATAATTAGCTAATTTAACAGCACTTGATTCTATAAAATCAGCAATCTTCATTTTATCATCTTTTATAAACTTCTGCTCTAGCAGAACAACTTCTTCATAGTATTTAGCCATTCGTCCATCTACTATTTTTTTCGCTACCTCTTCAGGTTTATTTAAGCTCTTTACTTGCTCCTCGATTATAGAACGCTCATTTTTTAATTTTTCTTGATCTAAATCATTTATAGATAAAGCTTCAGGTTTCATAGCAACTACATGCATAGCTATTTGCTTTCCAATCTCTTTTTTATCACCAGATGACTGCAATGCTACTAAAGCACCAATCTTACCTAAGCCAGGCATATCACCATGTACGTATCCAGAAATAATCCCATCTTTAGTCTCTAGGTAGCAAAGATTGCTTAACTCTAACTTCTCACCAAGAACCGATGTATCACTCATAATAGCTTCCTGCACTGTACCAACATCTTCATATTTTGCATTTTTTAACTCATCAAGACTAGTACAACGTTCTTGACAAGCAATTGATGCTAAATTTGAAACTAATGCTATGAACTTCTCATTTCTAGCAACAAAATCAGTTTCACAATTGACTTTAACCAATACACCATAATTTTTAGCCAAGCACATAGCAATAAGCCCGTCCGAAGCTACTCTATCAGACTTTTTGTCAGCTTTAGCAAATCCTATTGTACGCAACCTATCAACGGCTTTCTTAATATCACCATCACACTCTTCTAACGCTTTCTTACAATCGCTTAAGCCAAGCCCTGTTCTATCGCGTAATTCCCTTATACTACTTGAATCCATCTTCATTTACTTACTATTACCTCCTTTTCTGTTTCAACCTTAATACGCTTCTTTTTAGTTTGCACAATATCCTCTTCTTTTTCTTGAATAAGCTCATCATCCTTAACTCTAGACCTTGTCAAACTAGACTCTATTCCAGCTAATATAGAATCAGCAACTAATTTACAATAGAGCTCTATTGATTTTCTTGAATCATCATTTCCTGGTATAGGATAGGCAATACCATCTGGGTCAGAATTGGTATCAAGTACTCCAACTACAGGAATACCCAGTTTTTTAGCCTCTTTAACCGCTATATGCTCTTTGTTAGTATCAATAATAAATAAAATATCAGGAACTGCTCCCATTTCTCTAATTCCACCCAATTCTTTATCAAGCTTTTTTCTTTTCTTTTCAATGTTTCCTAATTCTTTTTTTGTTAAGATGCTATCTTCATCATTGGATATTTTCTCATATTGTATCAAAGTTTTTATCGAAGAAGAAACAGTGTTCCAATTAGTAAGCATACCACCAAGCCATCGATCATTTACATAATACTGACCACAACGAACTGCTTCACTTGCAACAATATCTAAAGCTTGAAATTTTGTACCAACAAATAAAATGCGACCATCTTGAGATGCAACATCGTATAAAGCTTTCATCGCCGCCTCTAACAATGGTAATGTTTTTCGTAAGTCTATTATGTGTATACGATTCTCTTGATGTATACCATATATATATGGGGCCATTTTCGCATTCCAGCGACTAACTTTATGGCCAAAATGCACACCAGATTCAGCTAAATCACGTATAGTGACTTTAGGCAAATTTGTCATATTTACTCCTCCAAATAGTTTATCCTCCATGGCATAACCCTAACGGGACTACTTGCATAAGCCATGTGTGAAATTAAGTTATTTACATAGTAATAAAAAAGACAAAAAAGCGCAAACAAAAAATATTGACAAGTGGCAACACGTTGATTAGCTTTAAGGTTGCAAACGTTAAAAAGCAATGGGGGGTGTAGCTCAGTTGGTTAGAGCGCATGCCTGTCACGCATGAGGTCGTGAGTTCAAGTCTCATCACTCCCGCCATTACAGCAGAAACATCTTAAAATTCTTTAACTTTCTTATTAATTTGAATTAATTTCTTTCAGAGACTTGACATGATATTGTAATTGCTGCTTAATCTATTTAATTTTATCATTAATAATTGGGATTAAATATGTTCATTTCTGAGGTTTTTGCGGCAGATGCGACTAACAATGTATCAGCATCTGTTGCTAGCTTTATTCCACTCATTTTAATATTTGTAGTATTTTATTTTCTCATTATTCGCCCCAATCACAAAAAACTAAAAGAACATAGAAGGATGATAGATCAAATAAAACGTGGTGATACGGTTATTACTTCTAGTGGAATAATAGGTGAAGTAAACAAAGTTGACGAAGTAAATGCACAACTAATACTAGAAATAGCACCAAAAATTGAAATAAAAATCCTAAAGTCTGCTATATCTGAAATCTTAAATAAAGAAATTCAAAAGCCAGTAGCTAAATTTATTGAAAAAAGCAAAGTTGAAAAGAATGGCAAGAAAAATAAACTAGAGGAAAGTAAAAAAGACAAAAATGCTTCATAATTTAAGAAGTGTGTGGAATATTAGGTATAGTAAGTAGCGGTGATTCAGTAATACCAACTTTACTAACCGCGTTGCAAAAATTGGAATACAGAGGTTATGACTCTTCAGGTATAGCAATTATAAATAATAGAGGTAAGATAGAAGTAAAAAAATCAGAAGGTAAAGTTGAAAGATTGTGTGAAGTTGTTCATGAGAGCAAGATATCTAGTAGCAAAGTTGGTATAGCACATACTCGTTGGGCTACACATGGAGCTCCAAATCTTAAAAATGCTCATCCCATTTATATAAATAATGTTGTTGTTGCTCATAATGGCATAATTGAAAATTACAATATATTAAAAAAGGATCTGGAGGAAAAGGGAGTATCTTTCCACACCGATACTGATACAGAAGTGATACCAAACATATTAACTTCATATCTTGATGAAGGGTTATCACCAGTTGATTCTATATTACAGTGTCTAAACAATTTACAAGGTTCACTTGCTTTGGCTTTATTATTTGCAGAATATCCAGATACTTTATTTGTTGCAAAAAGAAATTTGCCTTTAGCAATAGGATATAACTGTAATAAAGTGTTTGCTGCTTCTGATACTAATACTTTGAATTCATTTGTAGAAAAAATATTGCATTTAGAAGATAATGATATTGCAGTAATAAAATCTAACGAATTCAGTATATATAATAATGGTATACAAGTTAAACGCAGAACAGAAAATAGCAGTCCAAGAAATTTTCTAATTAGTAAAAATGGTTACCCTAGCTTTATGCTAAAAGAAATTTTTGAGCAACCGTATGCATTAAACAAAACAATAAATCAATTTTATAAACAATATAAAGAAATCAACAAAGAATTATTTTCTGAACTAGGTTACATTACTATAGTTGGATGCGGTTCATCCTATTTTGCTGGACTAATAGCAAAGTGTTGGCTGGAAAGTATTGCTCAAATTCGGGTATATCTAGAAATCTCGTCAGAATTTAGGTATAGCAGCGTCAAGCTCGAAGAAGGTAGTATTGGCTTATTCATTTCTCAATCTGGTGAAACTGCAGATACTATGGAAGCACTACGTTATGCGAGATTGCAGAAACAAATGATCATTAGCATAATTAATACATTTAATAGCAGCATAGAAAAAGCCTCAGATATTGTATTGCATACTCTTGCTGGACCTGAGATTGGTGTTGCTTCGACAAAAACCTTTTCTACGCAGCTTGCAATTTTAGCATGCTTTGCTGTAGAGCTTGGAAAAATAAAAGGTATACTGGGTAGAGAGAGGATAAAGGAACTAAGCGGTGCTATTAATTCCATTCCCGAACATGTAGAGCATGTTTTGAATGTGATGGAAATACAACATATATCAGGCAGTATATTAGAGCACAATAATATAATTATAATTGGGAGAGGAAGCTCATATGGAGTTGCAATGGAAGGTGCATTGAAGATAAAAGAGCTTTCATATATCAACACAATTGGTATTGCAGCGGGAGAAATGAAGCACGGTTCTATCGCCTTGATAGACTCTACTGTACTTGTTATCGCAATTATTCCTTACGATAATTTATTCTTTAAAACGCTATCCAATATACAAGAGATTATTGCAAGAAAAGGTAAAGTAATTGCCTTTAGTGATAAGCAAGGAGCACCGCTCTTAAAGGGAATTTGCATAGATGTGGTGCAACTTCCAGAAGTTGACAATTTTGTTTCTCCAATTATCTACAGTGTTGCTATGCAATTTCTTGCTTATTCTATTGCAGAAAAAAAAGGGTTAGATGTAGATTGTCCGAGAAATTTAGCTAAATCTGTCACAGTTGAGTAACTTATTTAAAGTGAGTTGCTAATTAACAGCTCTAATTGTCAGTTATAAATTACTGAATTTTACTAATAAATTCATTGCTATCATTAGCCCTCTGCGAAAGAATATGTAACTAATGTAAGGATGAGAGAGGCTAAAATCCACGCCTCAAATTAACAAGATTTGCCATTATGGTTACCAGACACAACTTAATCTAGCAAGCAAGAATTAACTAACAGAAAAATTGAAAACTAATATCAGTCTCTTATGTAATGCTACTAATATTTTTCTAAAAGCAATATGTTTTCTATTCAGGAAAGTCTACATCGCCATAACAATATTTACTAGAATGAGGTCTTGTCTCATTGTAAAAACACAACCAATGATCAACGTCTATCTGAAGATCTTCTAATGAATTGTAGATTGTTTTACAAAAAAAGAGGAGTAAATGAGAGTTCAGTAACTTGATTATAGAGTTGTACTGCCTTTCCATATTTGAAGCAAGTTGTTATTCTATCTCAAACCGTAGCACAAAGTAAATATGGCAATTTACACTAAAATTTTCTGTTTATGATTTATATTATGTAAAGATACTATTTGACCTTGAGCTTTAAAGATATTATGTAATAGCATTATTTAATATGCGAGGTTTATTATGGCTAAAGTAAATGCAGGTGAAAGCGCAAGAAAGCTCAAAGAAATTAAATTTCAGCTTATGTCACCAAAAAAGTCCAAAAGTAGTCAACAAATGTCACCAAAACGTAGTCGGAATTCTGGTGAAAAGCTATGGAATGCATTAGAATCATTACAAGAAGCAAAATCAGAGTTAAAAAAAAGAAAGTTTGAAATAGAACTAAAAAAAGACACTGAAATATCAGACGAAGGAATAGAAAAAGTAGTGGAATTGGAAAGGAAAACAGAAAAAGAGATAGAAGAAATAGCAATGCCAATATCAACGTTACTACTTAAGGAAACAATAATAAAATTACAAGGAACAAAAATAATAAATTTTTTAAAAAAATTAGAAAAACAAGTAAAAGAAATGCAAGAATTATGTAAGAAACTAGAATTAAATGCTAAAATAGAAGAAGAAGATCTAAATAAGCTCGAGGACATAAAGAAAGAATCAGAAAAGTGTTGCAGAGAGTTAGTGAGCTATATGCCTAATTCAAATAATCCTAGAATGTTGTACACTGCTGTTATTGGTGTTGGTCTTGCTGTTGGGCTGGTAGCAAGTACTATACTTGAACATACAACTAGACTAAGTATGTTAGCAATAATTGGCATAGCTACATCATCTGCACTCGTAGCTGGTGGTGCTACATATGCAGCACTAAGACCTAATACTAAAATAGATGAATCAAAAGAAGTCCAAATAAAGAGTTCTCATCACTCACTTTCCTAATCACACTTTAATTCAAACTTTATCAGTTTTATTCAAGTTGCTTCTAAAAGGAGAATATCAATGGTGTTCTCCTTACTGATTTGGTTAAAATGCAGAAAACGCCTATGTCAAAATTTACACAGATGTTAAGTGCTGCCACTAATTTCCAGTTAGTACAATTTGTGTATCTTATTGACATATTTAATTTATTCTGTTACAATTTTTAGTAATTAGGTTGGGGTAAAACAATGAAGAGTTTTAAATGGCTACTTAATCAAGTCAGACTTTCATGGATTAGCTTAATATCAAAAGTAAAGAGCTTTTTTCAAACTAACGATACACATTATCAAACAACTGCTAGCAATGGAAATGATCATACAAGAAAAATAAGTGTAGAAAATACAATAGAGGCGAAAGTTAATGAAGAGGATGTATGGTATGATTCTCTGAAAGAACAAGAGCCAGGTGAAAAAGAAAGAGATCTGGATGAAGAAGAATTTTTTGATGCTATTGAAAATTTGGATGAAGAGGAAGTGAGTGCTAACATAGAAGGAAAAGAGTATGAAAAAAATAAGTACTATAGTCTACAAGATGGTCTACAAGAAAAAAATGAATTTGATCACACAACGCACACTCTTACACTTGCTTTTGAAATTGAAAAGCCATTTCCAGACTCTGACCTTAGTAAATTTAAGTTATGCGAACTTAAGCAAAATGGTGATAAATATACGTTTATCTTAGAAAATGATCAGAAAAATCGAATAGAATTACACTCTGAATATCTCAATATTTATTTTCCTAAGTATTTTGAGAAACACAGAAAAAAAGGAGCTTACACCGAACTTTTTTCTCAAGAAGAAAATAGAATTAGCAATGATATTATAATACCGCTACAAGTTCCAAAAGAAGCAAGCATACTTACCAAAGAGTGCAATTGGTTAATAAGAAAGGTTGTAGGTGAAATACCATATTATCCAGTGGGCAAATCGCTTGAATACTGCAGGAGTCGTGTAAATTTCTTTCTTAACTTAAACAATATTATGTCTTTTTCTCTAAAATCAGCAAAAGCACAATATGCAGCTATGCTATCAGGTACTCCAACAGAAACAAACTGGCCAATAAAGGATATTCTAGTCAGAGGTAGTTTTATTAATCAGCATATTCCTAGAGTTGAAGAAGCTTATATTGATAAGCATTATATAGTTGAAGAAACTTTTGAAGTAGTTAACGTAGAATGTGCATCAGAGCTGAAGATTTCTCAACCTAGCATATAGCCTTATATTCTTTCATCAGCATGATATAATTTTGTGCAGATTGTGTAATATGTTTTATTTCTTCATTTGACATTTTTTTGAAGAATTGTGCTGGCCTGCCAGCCCATACTTCACCACTTTTTATCACTTTTCCATGTGTCACCAGTGAACCAGCAGCTACCATAGCTTCAGACTCGACAATCGCATGATCCATTATAACAGAGCCCATACCAATAAATGCTTTATCATGTATCGTGCATGCATGTAACACACAAAAATGTCCAACCGTCACCATACTACCAATAATCGTGTCACCGCCTGGATTTCTATCTACATGAATTACGGTGCCATCTTGAATATTCGTTTCATCACCTATTTCGATTGATCCAACATCTCCTCTGATCACACAATTAAACCAGATACTCGCATTCCTTCCTATTTCAACGTTACCTATAATACGCACACCATCTGCGATAAAAGAACTTTCATCCATTTTTGGTTCATAATCTTTGTATTTTAAAATGTGATAGCTCATAATTTAAATAAGGTTTAATACATGCTTGGGTTCCAGTAGTCAAGTTACTCGGGTAAAGATATTCTTGACTTATGATCCTTATGCTCCTAAAATCTTTATTTTTAGCTCTATTTATAATGTCAGTAACAGTACTTAGTGTACTTCAAATAATATTAGTTGTTGTATTGGTAATTTTAGTGCTCCTGCAGCCACCTGGAAGTAGTTCATTAAGTGGCTTTAGTAATTCACAACAGGGAATGAATTCAATAATTCCGGTAAAGTCTTCTGAAAATCCACTCAGTAGAATAACTTCTATAGTTGCTGGGCTGTTCATTATAAATACACTGTTACTATCAGGATTATGTTCAAAAGATGTACATAAAAAATCAATTGCAGAGAAGATTATATCAGAAAAGAAGCAAGAAGGCCAATCAACTTCTGTTCCATTTGAAAATTAATGAAAGAAACCAAGTTTATCTTTGTTACAGGTGGAGTTGTTTCATCACTTGGTAAGGGTTTAGTTGCTTCAAGTGTGGGAGCACTTCTTCAAGCTCATGGATTCAATGTTCGCATCAGAAAGCTTGACCCATATCTCAACATTGATCCTGGAACAATGAGCCCAGCTCAGCACGGGGAAGTATTTGTTACTGAGGATGGTGCTGAAACTGATTTAGACCTTGGACATTACGAGCGTTTTACTAAAATTAAAGCAACCAAGGACGACAATATAACAACTGGTAAAGTATATAATAAATTATTAAAGAAGGAAAGGTGTGGTGATTATCTAGGCAAAACTGTGCAAATCATTCCTCATGTGACAGATTTAATCAAATCTTTCATTTTTAATGGTACAGAAGATTTAGATTTTGTAATATGCGAAATAGGCGGAACCGTAGGTGATATTGAAAGCCAACCGTTTTTGGAAGCTATACGCCAAGTTAATTATAAACTAGGAAAGCAAAAAGTTATCCTTATTCACTTAACTTTAATACCATATCTCACTGCAGCACAAGAATTAAAGACAAAACCGACACAGCATTCAGTTCGAGAGTTAAACTCTGCGGGGTTACAACCAGATATTATATTATGTCGCAGTGAAAAAGAAATTTCCGATAATCAAAAAGAAAAGATAGCCAATCTTTGCAATGTTTCTTTATCTAACGTAATACCTGCTCCTGATGTAAACCATATATACGAGTTACCGTCCTTGTATAATCAATGTGGGCTCGGGACACAAATTTTGGATCACTTTCACTTAAGTAAGCCAAAACCAAGCTTACCTGAATGGGACCAAATAGTACACTCTATGAGACATCCAACACAAGAAGTTATCGTTTCCATAGTAGGAAAATATACTGAATTTCCTGACGCATATAAATCACTGATTGAAGCATTAAACCATGGTGCAATTAGTAATAAAGCTAGAGTGAAGATAAATTGGGTCAATTCAAGAGAAGAGAATGGAAAATCTATAGATGCAAAGTTTATCAGAGAAAAATTAAAAAGCTCTAATTCAGTCCTTGTTCCAGGAGGATTTGGTGATAATGGAATAGAAGGTAAAATATTAGCAATAAACTATGCCCGTGTAAATAACATTCCTTTTTTAGGAATATGTCTTGGTATGCAGCTTGCAGTGATTGAATTTGCTCGTAACGTTATTAAGCTTGAAGATGTACACTCTGAAGAATTTTATACTTGCAAACACCCAATCATCAAGCTCGCTGATGGTAAGAACGTTGATCTTGGTGGAACCATGAGACTTGGAACATACACGTGTAATGTAAGTCCAAATTCAAAAATGGCAAATGTGTATAGTAGTGTCACTATTTCAGAAAGACACAGACACAGATATATAGTTAATTTAGATTATAAAAATAACTTAGAAGAGAATGGAATGATATGCAGTGGTATATCAGAAGATAAAACATGCATAGAGGCAGTGGAGCTAAAAAATCACTCATGGTTTATTGGTGTGCAATTTCATCCAGAATTTCAATCAAGACCATTTTCTCCTCATCCTCTCTTTACATCATTTATTAAGGCAGCTATTGACAATAGAGTTTAATAGAACTTAATAAACTATATTCTAATAGAGAGGTAAAAAATGTTACTAAGAAATAGTAAAGATAGCATTACATATGGATCTGCGACCTTCGAGGAATTGAATAGGCATGTAGAACAAATAATATATAAATTAGAGGAGGATCAAATTATAGAGGATATAATGGAAGAAGTAGTTGTAGCTATAAACGAACTAAAATCGGTAGAAGAAATAAAAAAATATTTAAAGCGAGAAATAGATAGCCTTGTAAAAAGGACAATAGTCCTTAGTGAATTCTATAACCTAGAAAAAATAGAAAAGCCAAGAAAAGAAAATTATATTTACCCAAGCACCTAATGTTTAAGTACCAATACATGGAACTTGCCATAGAGCAAGCAAAACTTGCTCAGAAAGATGGCGAAGTGCCAATAGGTGCTGTAATAGTTAATGGAAACAATATCATCTCCTCTGCACACAATATATCTAATGATCCAACTGCACATGCAGAAATGTTAACAATTAGACAAGCATTTTCAACTTCCACGCTTTATGAAGCTGAAATGTACGTAACGTTAGAGCCGTGCCCGATGTGCGCTCAAGCTATCTCTTTTGCAAAAATTAAACGTCTGTACTTCGGGGCTTACAATCCCAAAGGTGGAGGAGTTGAAAACGGCACTAGAATATTTCAATTCTGTAACCACATACCTGAAGTTTATGGTGGAATATTAGAAACAAAATGTTCTCTTTTGTTAAAAGATTTCTTTGAGAAATTGAGAACTTAGTTTAAGATGTAATAGTTTAGACTTGATCTGACAAGCAAACAAAGTAAGATA
>NZ_JAFEVF010000015.1:0-23301 GCF_048054115.1 Wolbachia endosymbiont of Nasonia vitripennis
TCTTACTTTGTTTGCTTGTCAGATCAAGTCTAAACTATTACAAATTAAGTTACAATTTTTGTACAGTAAGCACTGGAATCCAGTTTTCTTAACCAAAAACACTTCATTCTATAATGCAAAACCCATACTCACAAAACCCAATTCATTACTCGCAATCTTGATCCAAGTACTGGTATGACACCATCTGTTGTATCTGCTATTGAATGACAAACAGGAACTACAAAACAACCTTTGGTTCGCGAAATGGAGAATACACCTTCTTTACCTCAGATAAATGGCTACTTACTTCTGATTCACGATTTTTATAGAGAGCAGAAACATGCTGCATAATACCTAGCTTTATTTGCTCAGGAACGCTGTCATAGCCAGCTTCGTATACAACATCAGCCCTTATTATGTTCAAATAATTGAAAAATTCAATATAGCTTCCTATATCACTAAAATAATAACTAAGTTTTCTATTCTTATCAGTAGCCAATATTATTTTATTCACAGGACCATAGCTTAAATATATTCTACGAGGTATATAACCTTCATATGAAACTTGCCACGTTTGCTTTACTAGAGACTTTTCCATATGCCACTGAGCATAATCAGTTGCCATAAAAATAAAACTTGAAATCAACTTATCATCTTGATCATTTTCAATTCGTAAAAAAGATTTAACCTCTCCTAAAGTTACTGGAAAAGATTTAGGCTTAGACTTACGTTGTATATTTATAATTGGATACTTTAGTCTTGTTGACATAACAACCCTCCTTTTCTATATATAGCTAAAATAAGTAAGACTTATCCATAAAAAGTCTTACTTATTTTAGTTATCACTTAATATTAAATTGCAGCAGCAACTCTATCGTACAAGTATATTGAGAAGAGAACGTATTAACGCTGTTTCTCCTTTTTTATTGATCAAGTTTACTAAGCCAGATTTTAGTAGATTGACATTCTGAGAATGAATGTTATTGAAAGTGGAGTTTATTTCTTTAGCAAGTAGACTGCGAAATTTCTGCACACTTTCATATGCGATATTTTCAAGTTCATGTGCAAACTTATCTTGAGCTACAGCTGATATGTCTTCAACTTTCTCATTGAACTCTTCTAGCTTTCTTTCCTTACCTTTAAAATTTTTTGCAAAAGTTTTCATATTAATTGGCCTCAACTATTCTTGTAATTATAATGACAATAAAAAGACTACCGAAGTAAAAAATTAGCACTACAATACTGCAAACAACAGCAGCACACCAAACCGGTTCACTTTATAGCGTAAATTCAAGTATGTCATTCAAGTAGCCCTTTTTTGTCATCCCAGTGCCCAGACACTGGGATCTAAGTTGCTCACAAGCAAACTAGCATAGAAAGGTGGTACAACGTTTTCGATGAGATTGCAGAAAGGCTGGATTCCAGCATCAAGTGCTGGAATGACACCCTCTATATAAACGTTAAGAAATTTACTAATAAAAAAAGGCAAAAGCGTTAGCTAGTTGTTACTCTCTCATCCTAAAAATTGGCGTTCTATACTGTATTTAAACATTTTATAAGCCCGCTTCAGCTTATATTAGGTAGAAATTATTGTGAAGACATAAAGTGCACATAGCGGAAAGATTTATAAGACGCCAACTGTATAATACTTTTGTCGTTTAATCTGAACAGATTGAAGGTAATAAAACACTTTGAATTTTATAGTAAGGAAGCTGAAAGATTTGTCAAGTAGTTTTCTTATCTTTTACAGGCATAATTTACATGCTACAATCAAATTTTCATAACTGGTGAATAAAAATGCAAAGAGATAAAATTAAAGTAGAAATAAAAAAGTTATCACATGGCAAAAGCTTGCCTCTTCCCTGTTATGCAACTATGCAGAGTGCTGGCATGGATCTTTATGCTGCATTGGACGACTCTATTATTTTAAATCCACTTGAAAGGTTACTTATTCCAACTGGCATTGTGATTGCAATACCAAACGGTTTTGAAGGACAAGTTCGCCCACGTTCTGGGCTTGCTGCAAAACATGGAATCACTGTCTTAAATTCTCCGGGCACTATAGACTCCGATTATAGAGGTGAAGTTAAAGTTTGCCTAATCAATCTAAGTAATCAGCCATATGAAATAAAAAGAGGAGATAGAATCACACAAATCCTCATCACTCCTGTATCTCAGGTAATTTGGGATGACAGAGAAGAATTCTGCACAGAAGAAACCGTCCGCAATGAAGGGGGCTTTGGATCAAGCGGTAGGTAGTTTTTTATATGTAAGTTGACTGTATTGATTTTTTGATATATAATATTAATATATTATTAACTTATTTTAAGAGGAAATTATGTCAATTTTTAAAAACCACCGTCACAAAACAAACATTGCACTTGTAGCGCTTACTTCTCTGTATGTTATAGGCACAGCAGTAGCACTTTCAACACCGTATTGGGTGTCTTCAACTTCGATTTTAGCGCCAATTGCAGTTTTTGCAGCTACACCACTTGGAATAAGTGTTTTAGCATTTGCTGCTGTTGCACTGGCTAGTTTAGCAATATATTCCATGACTAAAACTCCGGTAGTTTCTATTATAAAAAAGACAGGAGATCTATTTGTGAAAGTAAAAGATGAAGATTTTGAGTATATCAAAAAATACAACAAAAATAAGGATCAAAATGGCAGTATTATCCCCTATGAGTATCTTATATATTTTAGCTTAGAAAGTAAAAGTTACTACATTACTGCTACAAGTAAGGAAATGAATAACAATGATGGATTATTAAAGATAAATTCATTAGGAAGAAAAAATGATAAATGTGAGTATGAATTAATACATGAATATGAAAAAAAGTTAAAAACGTTAGGTTTAGACTCTGAAGAAAATGATGATAAAGAACTAATCATTACACTTGTGCCAAGCTCAATTGTTAAATCATCAAAAGTTGAACAACAAGAGGAAGGAAAATCATTAAAAAATTAAGTATAAAAGAGGCAGACTAAATAAGTCTGCCCTTCACTTTTTAGTGTTAGGTTACTTAAGCTTATTATAGAAGCTGTCTCAAAGTATCCGTTCAGATGCATGACTAATGTGTAAATATCGAAGCAAAAGTGGTGTCATCCCAGTGCTTGACACTGGGATCCAGTTTTCTTTACCAAAAGTGTTTCATTCTATAACGCAAAATCCATACTTACCAAACCGAATGCATTACTTGCAATCTCGATCCCAGTGTCAAGCACTGGGATGACAGAAAAAGGAGCACTGCCATCATATTGGATAACACCATTTATTTCTATAGCTGTCTTTTCTATCTTATTTTGCCACCCTACTGAACGAATACCTTACGAGAAGTTACTAAGGATTTTTATTTAATCTGACTGCATCCTTTACCTTATCTAACAACCCATTAATAAAGCCAATTTTGTTTGGAGCATCAAGTAAATCAGATGCAATGTTAGTATATTCATTAATAACAATTGGTGCTGGTGTATCAAAATCAATTAACTCACATACTGCAATACGCAAAATAGATAAGCTTATAAGATTTAATCGTGAAAGTGACCAGCTTGGGTGTAAATAAGACTCTATTATTTTATCATATTCTTCACTGCTTTTTATAACCTTACATAACAAGTTTTCTAAGAACTGATGTTCAAATTCTTCACATTCAAATATATCTTTCAACGTACTTATGTAGTCCTTAAGCTCACAATTTTCCAATTTAAAAGTGCTTTTGTTGTAACTTACAAAAATATTTGAATAAGCAATTTGTACAGCAAGAAATCTTGCCGTACTTCTTTTTATGCGCCACTTTTTATCTACTGGTTTTTCCTCCATTATTTTAATTTATTGTGTAGATCTATCATATGCAAAACAGTTGAGGCTGCATGGCCACCAACGTTCTTTTTATTTTTGTCAGCTCTAATTAGTGCTTTATCTTTACTATCTGCTGTGATTATTCCCATACCAAGAGGTATTGCATGATGCATAACAATTGCATTTAAGCCTTCGATTACTCCTTTACAAACGTATTTATAATGATCAGTTTCACCACGAATTACACATCCAAGAGCTAAATAACCATCATAATTAGTATTCTTGCCTTTGACCGCAAAAAGAATTGCAGCTGGTATCTCAAACGTACCAGGCGCTTTAATTATCTCGTAACCAATATTATTTCCTTTGAATTTATCAGTTGCACCCTCAAGCAAAAGGTTTGCTATTTCAGTATAATAAACTGAATTAACTATTAGTATTTTCGACATTCATTCCTACTTTTCTTGTTAAAAGCAACTTTATTAATGATTGTTGAACCAGAGTTATAATATTACTAAATATCCAATATATTACCAGGCCGGCAGGAAAAGAAGAAAAAATAAAGACAGAAATGTAAGGTAAAAACTTCATAACATTTACTTGAATATCATCTTTACTGGTTTGATCTTTCTCACTTAGCTTCTGCTGAATTATCATGGTAGCGCCGAAAATTATAGGTAAAATGCCTATAGAAATAGGAAAGTTATAATTAAACAACCCAAATAATGTAAAAATGTTTGTTGGATCAGAAGCTGAAAGATCCTTAATCCATAAATAAAAAGGGGCGTGTCTCATCTCTATAGTAACAAATAATACTTTATACAGAGCAAAAAATACTGGTATTTGTATGAGCATAGGGAAAATGCTCGACATTGGATTTACATTGTTTCTCTTGAACAACGCAATTGTCTCTTTGTGCTGCTTTAAGCTGTCATTTTTGTACAACTCTTTTATACGAGTTAATTCAGGCTGCAGGCTTTTCACCTTGAACATCGAAATATATGATCTATTAGATAAGGGAAGCATCAAAAGTTTGATTACTAAAGTTAGCAATAATATTGCTAAGCCAAAATTTTTCAAAACAAAGTTAAAATATTCAAGCAGTAAAAACACTGGCTTGGTTATAAAATAAAGTACACCAAAATCTACAGCCTTATCAAATAAAGGTATATTAAGAGTGTCTTTATAAGAATCAAGTAAATTCAACTTCTTTGCCCCAGCAAAAAAGTAGTTCAGAGTAGAAACACTTGCACCAGGGAGTATGTGTTTGTAAGGTTTAACAAAATCTACTTGAAACTTATCAATGTTATTAACATTCGTATGCTTAATACTTACATTTATTTGATCAGATTTTTCAGGTATGATAGCTGTAAACCAATATTTATCAGCAAAACCAAACCAACTTTTTTCACTTGTGCTGGCCTTTATTAAACGTTTCTTGGAAATATCCTTATATGTCCACTCCTCTAGTTTATTGTTAAATGCACCTAGTACTCCTTCATGTGATATCCAATAGGATTCGTTAATATTATCACGTTTACGATTGATTTTACCATAGGGAACCAAAACTACATTATCTTTTGTATTGTTTTCAATAATTTGCTCAACTTTAAACATGTAGTTATCGTCAAGGCTAATTTTCATTCTAAATAAAATGCCATTTTCATTATCCCAAAATAAATTGACCTCTTTTTGATTGAGTTTATCTGCTTGCCATACTGTTTTAGAATCTGGAACTTTAATCTTTTCATTCGGATCGAGCCACCCAAATTCTGCGAAATATACATCTTTTGATTCTGCAGGTGACAGTAACACCACTTGTGGAGAAGAAGAACTCGGTTCTAAGTGGTAGTTAGTTAAGATTAAGTCATCAAACCTTGCACCTTTCAGAGAAATTGATCCTTCAAGCATGTTATTGGTTAAATTAACTCTCTGTTCTCTAGTAGAATTAATAATTTCAGAACGATTTTGGTATATCATAGGAGCAAGGTCGTTAGAAGATTCGATATGTTCAATATTTTCAATCGATGGTTGGCTTTGGCTCGTGTTAAGAAAATTATCATAAATAATATGCCATAATACTATAATCAATATAGAAAGAATTGTTGCTAAAATTAAATTTTTTGCTTCTGACATGAAATTAAATCGAACATACCTCCTTAAAGTATATATTAAATATTGTACTAAAACAATAAAATTTACTTATTTTTAATAATAGCTTTTAACGCTAATCTTAAAAATTTACTCTTATGGCTTCAAATTTTAATAATATGAATGCAGCAAAAAATCTAGTTATTTGGCTACTGATAATAGTCATTACTGCAATGTTTATTGATTCACAAGGGGATAAACTAAGCAATAGGTTTCTGAGCACTTTTCTACCGTACAAAGGAAGGGTTCAAAATGGCGGAAGTATTGAATTTACAAAGTCATACGATGGACACTTTTATATTCAAGCTCAAGTCAATGATCGTAATATAACGTTTTTGCTTGATACCGGAGCAACTGATATTGTTCTATCGCAAAAAGATGCGTTACATGCTGGTATTAACTTACAAAACATTCAAGACTTTAAAATATATGAAACTGCAAAAGGTCAAATAAAAGCTGGAGTGGTTCAAATACCTCAAGTTAAAATAGGAAATTTTTTAATTAATGATGTGCACGCTAGTGTTAATACTCACTCTATGTCCCATTCATTACTTGGTATGAGCTTTTTGAGATATTTTCATTTCACTATTAGGGATAACAAGCTAATATTATATCGTAGTTAAACGTTCTATACTCTACTTATCAACGCTCTGCAGGTCAATATAGGAGCAGAGATAAATATTGCGGAACAGGTGCCGATTGCAATGCCAAAAGAAATGATTAAGCAGAAGTCTCTGACCACACCTGTACAAATCAGCACTAAAGGAAGAGCGGCAAGAAGAGTAGTACCTGAAGTTAACATAGTGCGAAATAGCGTCGAATTAATGCTGGCATCAACTACTTCACCTATTTTTGCATTTTTTCCACTTTTTTGATACTCTCGAATCCGATCATATATAACCACTGAGTTATTGATTGAGTAGCCAATTACGGTAAGGAGAGCTGCAACTGATGAAATATTAAACTCAATACTCGTTAAACTGATAAAGCCAAGAGTTAAAATCACATCATGGATCAGTGCCATTATTCCACCAAGTCCACACTGCCAGTTAAATCTAAGCCAAACATAAAAAAATATTCCAATAATTGCAATTAACATGGCTGATATCCCTTCAAATATCTGCGTTGAGCCTATTTGTGGACCAACATAATCTATTTTGCGATAAGTTACTAAATTACCTAATTTGCTCTCTAATATACTTTTAACCTTTTTAATTTTATCTTCATCTCCCTCATCTTTAAACCGCACAACTAAGTTATCACCAGCTTTTGAACTCTGTATCGTAAATCCACTCTCTTTTAATATACCGAGAATAGCATCATCCTTGCTTGAAGATTTTATCTCTATCAAAATTCCACCTGTAAAGTCTATACCCAAATTCATTCCTCGCAGCATAAAAGTAAGCATTGAAAAAATGATAAGAATAACGCTAACAAGTGCTGTCAAATTTCTATATTTACTAAATTTTATATCAAGATTATCTGGAATAAGTCTAATTGCCATATTTCCTACTTAAATTGTGATTTTATATACTTTTTAAGCAATCGACTAGCTATTTTCTCTTAGCTTATACTAATAATGATCTTTGATTTACTTAATCTACTTGAAAAAGATATTTGATCAAAAAAATGAAAACAGCCTGGTTGTCATTAATAAAGTGCTACTTAAACATCTTTTTTAATCGATTGATTTCATCAGCAAATTTTGGGTCAGTTCTTATGAAATTTTCCACTTGTTTGACTGCGTGTATAACAGTAGCATGATCTCTACCACCAAAATTTCTTCCAATATCTGGTAAACTTTTTTGCGTAAACTTCTTTGCGAAATACATAGCTATTTGTCTCGGCCTCGCAAGACTGCGGAGCCTTCTATTAGATTGCATATCTGCAATCTTTATATTGAAAAATTCAGCTATTTTTTTCTGTATTTCTTCTATTGTGATTGACCTATGATTTGACCTAAGAAGATCAATTAGGGTCTCACTAGCTGATTCTACTGTCATGCTTCTTCCAATTAAAGAGGTATGAGCAACCTTATTTAAGGCTCCTTCTAGTTCTCTTATATTGGATTTTATATTCCTTGCCAAAAATTCTAGGACATCCTTTGGAACATACATATTCATTCGTTCCACTTTCGCCTGCAATATACCAAGTCTTAATTCAAAAGTTGTTTCATTAATATCTGCAACTAATCCCCAACCAAGTCGTGATTTTATTCTTTCTTCTACTCCATCAAGATCACTAGGAGACCTATCAGCTGATATAACCAATTGTTTATTTTGGTCTATCAATGCATTGAAAGTGTGAAAAAATTCTTCTTGTGTACTATCTTTACCACTGATAAATTGCACATCATCTACCATCAATACATCTACTGATCTAAATTGCTCTTTAAATAACATAATATCTTTGCTCCGCAGCGCCGTAATATATTGATACATAAATTTCTCTGCTGATAAATATACCACTTTTCTTTTTGCTGACGGAGAATTAACTATGTCCCAAGCTATAGCATGCATTAAATGTGTTTTACCAAGTCCCACTCCACCATATAGAAATAAAGGGTTGCTTCCTGATATTGGATCTATAGATTCCGCTACACGCTTTGCCGCTGTAAATGCTAACTCATTTGACTTTCCTACCACAAAATTATCAAAAGTGAATCTGGTATCTAGTGGTGAACCAAGATTATGATTATTTTCCTCTCTATTTTTTAGTATCGTATTAGAATTTGAATTTCTTTCTTCAATTAATTGAATATCAATAGAACATACACTTTGATCTTCGCTTTGCCATAATGACAATATTTTTTCCATGTAGTGAACTGTAATCCACTCCTTTATAAATCTTGTTGGTACAGACAACAAAACTTCTCCATTTCTGTTGCTGATAAATCTTAGTGAACTCAGCCAGCTGTTATATGTTGCTTCTCCATAGAGATTATGGAGATAATTTTGGATTTTTTCCCAAGTAACATTGTGGTCCGTTACTGTAATAATCTGATCAAAAAACATAGTAGAAACCTTAGGGTTAGTTAAGTTCATATACCACACCAAGAAAGAACAATAATCAGAAAGATGCAAGATAATCAATAGCTTACTGTAAGATAAAAAGCTAACACTACTTAATACATATCTAAAATTATGAGGATTTTTTGACGAGTTGTAAAGAGTATAAAAGCACTAAAATTGATCATTTTTTTGAAATAAAAACAATCAATTTGTAAATGTCGCTTGTACCGAGGATTAGAAGTATGTTATTAAAAAATAGTAATATATTATGTATAAATAAGATATTAAATTTACTGATAAATAAGTAAAGTACTTGTATAAATATAGCTGATTTAGTATAAATTTATTGAAGTAAATTTGTGATTATATTAAGTAATTTGAGTCATAATACTGTATTCGGTATTGAACTGGAGTTTTACACTGAGGGAATAAAAAAAGAATATTTATTTCTGAATAGCATCAAAAATAAAATAGCTTCTCTTGGATTTTTTTGTGAGAAAGAGAGTTCTTTAAACCAATACGAGATAAAAAGTGATTGTTATACGAGTCCTGATAATTTAATTATGCATTTTGAGTTAGTAAAAAAATTACTGATTGGAACAGCACAAGAGTTCGATGGTAATGTTTCTTTTAAAGCAAAACCTTATTTGGATAGAGCAGGCAGCGCACTAAATGTACATGTTAGCCTCATGGATTCAAATAATAATAACTTATTTTATGGCAATAAGCAAAAATATAGTGACCACCTGATTCACAGCATAGGTGGATTATGTGCAATGATGAAAAAACATATGTTGTTTTTTGCTCCAAATGATGATTCATATTTAAGATTTCAGTACCCAGATATTCATACTCCAACTACGATTAGTTGGGGAGTGAATAACAGAACTGCTGCGATAAGAATTCCCTATTTTGGCAACGATTCCAAAAGATGCCGCCTAGAGCACCGTGTTCCTGGAGCAGATTGTAACCTTGAAAAAGTACTCACAGCAATAATTGAAGGTATAGTTTTTGGTATAGAGAACAAAATTGCTCCGCCAAATAGAGTGTATGGCATTGCATCTGATCCTCAATATAAGATGGAGAGTTTGATATAGCAACTACCTGTTAAACCCTAACCCATTAAACTCCTTTGAGGTAATTGGCCATTCTAGCACTTTCCTCACATCATTATTTACATTCCCATACTGTAATAGCAAGTCTGCAGCAGATAGTTTCTGCGTACTTTTAGATGATCCAAGCCCTATATTGGTAAGGTTGCTCGGTGGCTGCTCAGGAAGTGGATTACCAAGTGCATCCATGTGTTTAGGTAAAGGTTCCATAACAATATTTGTAGCACTAGAAACGAAATGACTATCTGTAGTATCAGCACTTTTAGAAAGTGAATTACCTTTGAAATCCATATGTTTAGGTAGTCCATTTTTCATTTCTTCTTCTGCTCTTTTATTTTTTAATTCTTCTTCTAGCTCAGTTTCAGTTCTTTTTGGTTCTTTTACGGTATCTTTTTCTTCACCTTCATCAACACTGCTATACCCTTCATCTTCTGACATATCATCAGTTTTAACAGACTTAGCTCCTGCTTTATTAAGCAATGAAAGTAATGCGTAAGTAACTGCAGCAGCAGTAACTATAATGGCTATCTTTGCAGCAATGTGAATCACTGTTAAAAATACTAAAGTTGATGAAACACCAACCAACCCAGATACGATCACTTTATTCTTGCCTTCTGTCACACTTAAAACTGCTACCATAATAATCCCTCAAATACCATACTAAAGTCATATTATATAGAAATTTTCTTACGCTTGCAAAATTGTAAAAATTTTAATCATTTACATAAAGCTATATAAGGATTAATTAATATATAATTTATCTTAGCTATAATATGATGTAAATACGTATAATGTCCGGAATGAAAAGCTTAATTATAGAGAGGAATAGAACAGTAATATTATTGCTTATCGTGATTTTTACCTTCGGCTCATACACTTATATAAAAATGCCAAGAGAAAGCAATCCTGATATACAGATTCCTATAATTAGCGTATTTGTCGGGTTTCCTGGTATTTCTGTCGAGGATAGTGAAAAGCTATTAGTGCTTCCTATAGAAAATGAACTAAGATCCATCGAAGGTGTAAAAGAATTGAGAGCTTTTGCAACTAATGATGGTGCTCACATGATACTCGAATTTAGAACAGAGTATGATAATAAAGAAGTGCTCGATAATGTCCGTTCAAAGCTTTTAAACATAAAATCAAAATTACCTATTGAAGCAGAATCTCCAATAATCAATGAAATAAACTTGAGCTTATTTCCGATACTAAACGTTGGCTTGATTGGTAATTTGCCGGAAAGAACTTTAACTGAAATAGCACGCAAACTAAAGAAAGAAATAGAATCTCTGCCAAATGTTCTTAAAGTTGAAGTAGCAGGTATGCGTAAAGAAACAGTGGAAGTTATAATTGAGCCCACAGTTCTAACAAAATATAACATTCAATCAAATGAGATATTTCAAGCTATATCAAACAACAACAGATTGGTAGGAGCCGGATCACTAGAAAATGATACCGGTAAATATTCGATTAAAATATCAGGGTTATTAAAAGACATAGAAGATATTATGAATATTCCTATTAGATCTCAAAGTGATGCAGTTTTGAGAATCAAAGATATAGCAAAAGTATACCTTGGGTTTGAGGATCACCAAGGATTTGCTCGTATTAATGGACTACCTAGCATTGTACTAGAAATTTCAAAACGTAATGGAAAAAACATAATAGACACGGTAAATCAAGTAAAATACTTAATGGACAAAGCAAAAGATCAATTACCTGAAAATTTAAAAGTAGTTTATTTGAATGACCAGTCAAAAAATGTACGTGATGTGCTTGACGACTTGGAAAATGGTATAATATTTGCCGTATTACTAATATTAACCATAATAATGCTCTTTATGGGAACAAGGGCTGCTATTCTTGTTGCACTATCAATACCTGGCTCCTTTCTAATAGGAATAATGGCTCTTTACCTCATGGGTATTACTCTAAATATAGTTGTGCTCTTCAGTTTAATTATGGCAGTTGGCATGCTGGTTGATGATGCAATTGTAATCAGCGAATATGCTGATAGAAAGATGATTTGTGGCATGGATAAAGTAGAAGCCTTTTGCACCTCAGTTCATGATATGTTCTATCCAGTTTTATCATCAACATTGACTAAATTAGCAGTGTTTTTCCCTCTGTTACTCTGGCCCGATACAGTCGGTAAATTTATGCAGTACATACCAATTACAATAATTCTAACTTTAACTGGATCGCTAATTATGGCTTTGGTTTTTATACCAACACTTGGTGCAATATTTGGTAAACCTTCCATAACTTCAAAAAAAGAAATAATAAGAATGAGTGCTATAGAAAGTGGTGAGATAAAAAATACTGGGCTTATAATAAGAACTTATGTACGTATGTTAGAGAAAGTCTTAGATCACCCCAAAAAATTTGTATGTGTTGTTGTGTTTGTTTTATTTTTGTCTAGTATATTATATTTTACTTTTGGTCCTGGATTAAAGTTCTTTCCGAATGTAGATTCAGATAACATTTTAATCAGCGTTAAAGTAAAAGAAAGCTTATCAGCCAAAGAACGAGATTTGATACTTAAGAAAGTAGAAGAACGTATTTTGGGTGTTGAAAAGAAAATTTATGTTTTTTATGCTCGATCAGGAAAATTTTCAGACAACATTATTGCCAAAATTCAATTGGAACTTGTAGATTGGCGCTGCAGGCGCAAAGCTACGCAAATACTAAATGATATAAGGAGTAGTGTACAAAACATAAAAGGAGTAATAATTGATGTACAGGAACAAAAGTCAGGACCATCAGCTGACAAGCCAATACAAATTAACTTAAGCGGAAGTGCATCCAACTTGAATTCAGTAGCAGAGAAAATCCTAAAAATTATGGACCAACCTTCATCTGGATTTATAAATATTCAAGATAGTAGATCAGCACCTGAAATAGAGTGGAATATGAGTATTGATAAGAGTAAGGCTACAAGCTCTGGAGTAAGTGTTGCAACCATCGGTGATTTTATAAAGATGGTTACAAATGGAGTATTAATTGGAAAATATAGACCAAATAACGCAGATGAAGAAATTGATATTGTACTACGCTTTCCCAGAAAGAATCGCAACATGAAAACTATAGATAACCTTTTTATTAATACAGCAAATGGACCATATTCTATGAGTAGCATAGTGAAATACGTTCCCGAAAAAAAGGCAAATAAACTAAGTAGGATTGATGGATCACGCACAGTAACAATCTCTGCTGACGTTGATACTGGCTATCTTGTTGATGAAAGAGTTAAGTTCATTCAAAATTCGATTACTCAAGACTGTAGTAAAGGAGTAAAGATTGATTTCAAAGGTGATAAGGAAGATCAACAAAAATCAGGAGCATTTTTATTAAAGGCTTTTATATTAGCAATTACATTGATGATATTGGTGCTAGTGGCACAGTTTAACAACATATACTATACATTTATCGTAATGACAGCAGTGTTTTTATCAACAACATGTGTATTTTTCATTTTCTTTCTTATTCAGAAAGTTTTTGTAGTTGTCATGTGTGGAGTGGGGATAATTGCTTTAGCAGGAATTATAGTGAATAATAATATACTATTGCTTGATGCCTTTCATCAGCAAATTAAGGTGCGCAAAAATAACATTAAGCAATGTATAATAAACGCTTCAATTTCTCGCATCAGGCCAATACTACTTACCGTTGCAACTACAGTTCTTGGTTTAATACCGATGATTACTAGGTTAAATATCAGTTTTTTTACGCTACAAATCACATATGATGCTCCATCAAGCCAGTGGTGGGTTGATATTTCAGCAACCATAGCAAGTGGAATATTGGCTGCAACGGTCTTAACTTTATTCTTTACTCCGGCATTGCTTATCATACAAAGACATGAAAAAACTTGACTTAAATTAGCAATCATTTAACATTTAAGATAGCGTTCTTTACCTGTTGAAGCTATAATTATAACTAATTAAATTGGATTTATTTATATGATTGCTAATCGTAAAAGCAGTGTTAAGCAGAAAAGCAACAAGAATAACATAGTTGGAAGCCTTGATGTAATAAAAACAGCGGGAGAGCTCTCACTTCAAAAAGGTTTGGATTTTAATATTATAATAAATGCACTTAAAAGTGCTATCGAAGCAGTAGCTCAACAAAAGTATGGTAGCAAAAGTAAAATTGTAGTTAATATAGATAGAAACACAGGCAAAGTTACCTCATATAGACAACTAAAAGTCATTAATGATGAATCAAATGAAAATGAGTGTGACTTAATTAAGTTGACACAAGCTAAGTTAATAAAAGAAGATGCAAAAGTTGGAGATACTATTAGTGAGTTGATTTCTCTTAACACTGATCTTGTTTCAGCAAGAATTGCCCAGCAAAAGATTTCTGAAATAATCAAAAATGAAGAGTTAAAAAAGCAATATGAGGAATTTAAAGATAAGGTAGGAGAAATGAGGTATGGCATCGTTAAACAAGTAGAATATTCAGATCTTATTATAGACATAAACGGAATTGGAGCATACCTCCCTTTACGAAACTTAATTGGTGGTGAGTCATTTCGTGAAGGCGATAAGGTTAAAGCTTACATACAGGCTGTTAAGCGCTCTGACGATGGACGTCAAATCATTCTTTCTAGGACTCATGAAGGCTTTTTAGAGGCATTGTTGAATCAAGAAGTACCAGAAGTTGCTGACGGATTGATAACAATTAAAGGTATAGCTAGAGACGCTGGTTCAAGATCTAAAGTTGCTGTTTTTTCATCTGATAAGAATATCGATCCAGTAGGTGCTTGCGTTGGAGTTAAAGGAGATAGAATAAAAACTATTATACACGAATTAAACGGTGAAAAAATCGACGTCATACATTACTCATCAGATTTGGGTCAATTTGTTATTAAAGCCATTACTCCTGCAGAAGTATCAAAGGTCATTATTGACGAAAATGAAAATTGTATAGAGTTAATAGTTGCTGAAGATCAATTGAGTTTAGCTATAGGAAAAAAGGGTCAGAATGTAAGATTAGCTTCAGAGCTTGTTGGATGGAAAATTGAGATATTAAGCACTCAGCAAGAATCAGAAAGAAGAAACAAAGAATTTAGTCAATGTTCAGTTTTATTTGCTGAAGCTTTAAACTTAGAAGAGATTATGGGCCAATTATTGGTAACAGAAGGTTTTTCAAGTGTAGAAGATATATCTAACACTTCAATTAAGGAACTTGCTTCAATAGAGGGCTTCAATGAAGATATTGCAAATGAACTTCATAATAGAGCAAATAATTACCTGAAAGCAGAGAATGATAGAAAAATAGAAGAGCTAAAAAATTTAGGTATGGAAGACGATGTAATCAACTTAGCCTTATCAATAGATAATAAAATTGCTCTTAGTAAACATAATATTAAAACTTTAGAGGACATAGCAGATTTATCAAATTATGAGTTTTGTAGCATACTCTCTTCCTCAACTAATAATAAAGACAATCTAAAAGATACAGCAGATTTAATAATCATAGAAGCACGTAAAAAGCTTGGATTAATATAAAAACAATATGAATAATGAAGATATCAGTAATAAAAAATTAACCCTACAAGGCTTAAGCAAGCTTAAATTAGACATTAATTTAAACTCTTTAGATAGTCAAAGTACTGGTACTACAATAGTAAAAAAAAGAAGAAAAATTCATTCTGCAGAAGAATATAGTTTATTTGACGAGAGTAAATTAGGCTCTTTAACTGAAAAAGAACAAATTTCCCGCATTAATGCTGTACAGAATGCTACTTTGCTGAAAGAAAGGAATCAGAGAGAACAAGAAGAGAAAATAAAAAAAGAAGAAAGCAATCAAGAAGCTGAAGATAAAAATGAATCACACTCTGTACCTAAAGAAATAAATAAGGAAGTTTTAAGTAATACTAACTCAGTTGAACAAAAAGAAGATAGTATTGAATATGAGAACAATGATAAAAAGTCTTTTAAAGCTAGCAAAGATATATACTCTAAGCATTCTAAGCTAGTAATTACACAGGCAATAGATGAAAGAAATGAACACCTCCCTGTATTTAAGCAAAAATTTGGTATAAGAAGTAAACAATCAAAGTTTACTAAGGGTAAAAATATAGCAAGAGAAGTTATTATACCAGACAAAATAACTATCAGGGAGTTATCTATTCGTATGGCAGAAGATAGCAAGAGTGTGCTAAAAATGCTCAAAGAAGAAGTTGGGGAGAGCTATAGAGTAGATGATCTAGTAGATCCAGATATAGCATGCGAAATAGCAAAAAAATTTAATCATACGGCTAAACGAGTAAGTGATGCTGATAAAGAAAAGAATTTACTCTTCATAAGCAACAGAGAAAACTTACCTAAAAGACCAAAACCACCTATCGTTACTTTTATGGGACATGTGGATCATGGTAAAACATCATTGCTTGATGCATTTCGTGAATCCAATGTTGCAGAAAGAGAGTCAGGTGGCATCACTCAACATATAGGTGCTTATCAATTAACGACAAAAAATAAGCAAAAAATTACTTTCATTGATACACCAGGGCATGAGGCGTTTACTGCAATGCGTGCACGTGGTGCCAATATTACTAATATAGTTGTGATAGTAGTTGCAGCTGATGATGGAATCATGAAACAAACAGTTGAAGCAATAAACCATGCAAAAGCAGCAAATGTCTCTATTATAGTTGCCATTAATAAAATTGATAAATCACAACCTGGCGATGTAGAAAGAATAATTAATAGTTTGCCTCAGTATGACCTCATCCCCGAAGAACTTGGTGGTGATGTTATAATTGTGCCAGTATCAGCAAAAAAGAAAATCAACTTAGATAAACTAGAAGAGGCAATTTTATTAATTGCTGAATTAATGACGCTAGAAGGAATAGAGGATTGTCGAGCACTTGGATGGGTAATAGAGTCCAAAATAGATAAAGCTAAAGGAATATCAGCTACATTAATAGTTGAAGAAGGAACATTAAAGATTGGTGATATATTGATAGTTGGTACAACATACAGCAAAGTACGCAGTATGATTAATCACCTTGGTCAAAGAGAAAAAGCGTCACTACCTTCTACTCCAGTTGAAGTTACTGGTTTAAATGGTGTACCAAATGCTGGAGATAAATTTGTTGTTGTAAACTCTGAAAGGCAGGCTCGTGAAATTGTTGAATACAGGTTAGAATTAATCAAGAAAAAGCAAGAAGATTTAGACGACAGTAATTTAGATATATTCAGTCGTAATGATAGTGAAACAGAAGAACTATCTGTAGTTTTAAAGTGCGATGTCACTGGTTCTATTGAAGCAATATCAAGCTCAATTGATAAGCTTGGTAAAGAGCAAGTGAAATTAAATATTCTACACAAAGCAGTAGGAGGAGTAACAGATTCAGATATGCTGCTTGCAGAAGCATCAAGCGCAGTAATTTTAGCTTTTAATGTAAAAGTGGATTCAAAAATAAGAGAATTAGCAAAACAAAAAGGTATAGAAATACATACTTACAATATAATATATGAGCTTATTGAAGACATGAGGATGTATCTAACTAAAATGTTAAAGCCTGTTACACGAGAGGTTCGTGTTGGTTCTGCATCTGTAAGGCAAATATTTAATGCATCCAAAGCCGGTAATATAATCGGATGTTATGTCACTGATGGAGTTATAAAAAAAGATTCTTTAATTAAGGTAGTACGTGGCAGCAAATTGGTGCATGAAGGAAAGTTAAAAGCACTACGTAGATTTAAAGATGATGTTAAAGAAGTGGGTGTAAATTTTGAATGCGGAATATCCCTAGAGGGTAATATCGATATTAAAGTTGGAGACATTTTGGAAGCTTATCAATTAGTGCAAGAAGAAAGGACGTTATAGTAGTTGAATATGAAAAAGGAAATTAGAAATCTAAAAGTAGCATCGGTATTACACAGGGCAATATCAAAAGTCTTAATGGAAGGTAATGTTCTTAATGAAAAAGTAGTAGTATCTGATGTAAAGCTAAGCAAAGATTTGAAGAAAGCAGATGTATATATTGTGTTATCTTCATTAAACATCCAAAATGATAATGATGATATCAGCACTGTTGTTAATGAAATGAACCAATCTGCATGGTCAATACGTAAATCTATATTGTGTTATGTTGATTTGCGATTTATACCTGAGTTAGTTTTTAAGCCTGATTTAGCATTCGATAATTTTGTCAATGTAAGCAAAATATTACATAATCACACTTAATTAATGTATTTCAACCATTATTTCTCATTAATGAGAATACACAGTTTAACAGGTTTATGGCTTGCGCTATTTCCTAGCTTAAGCGGCATTCTTTTAGCCTCAACTTCTCTATCGTATCAAGCTCTTTTTCTCCTTGTTTTGTTTACTATAGGTGCATTTTTAATGAGACCCGCAGGGTGCATAATCAATGATATCTTCGATAGAGAAATAGATGCGCACGTTGAACGAACAAAATATAGGCCACTTGCAAGTGGTGCATTAAACATAAAGCAGGCTTTGGCTTTACTTTCACTGTTACTGTCTATTGCCCTGTTAATCTTATTATTAACCAATAAAACTACTCTTATACTTGGAATAATTTCAATGTGCATGATAGTTATCTACCCCTTGCTAAAGCGTTACGTTTGGTGGCCACAATTGTTTTTAGGGTTTACTTTCAACATGGGATCACTCATGGGTTCAGCAGCAATAACAAACCAGATTAGCATAGAATCCTTGCTATTTTATATAGGATGCGTCTTTTGGACGCTTAGTTATGATACTATATACGCTCATCAAGATAAAAAAGATGATGAGAAATTAGGAATGAAATCTACTGCATTATATTTTGGCAATACAACAAAATCTTGGTTGAAAAGATTTTATTTAATATCCTTAATGGCATGGTTGTACGCTGGTATACTATCATCATTAAATAACATCTTTTATATTGCTTTACTTGCCATAGGATTCATATTTCACCACCAACACAAAAATTTCAATCCAGACGATTCTAATCAATGCATGTCCATATTTAAAAATAATTCCCAGATAGGACTCCTGCTCTTTTTCGGTATCCTTTTAGATAGAATTCTAAATTCTACTTTTGTATCCGTTCAGATGCATGGCTAATGTGTAAATATCGAAGCAAAAATGTTGTCATTCCAGTGTCAAGTGCTGGGATGACAGAGAAAGCATCATATTGGAATGACACCATTTATTTCTATGGCTGTCTTTTCTACCTTATTTTGTCACCCTGCTGAACGGATTCTACTTTTTAGAACATATCTTGAAAGGAAATCAGGAAGATAATATGATAGGATCAGTAAAAAATATATCCAGGTGATGTAAGTGACAAAGAATGGAAATTTCTTGAGCCAAGAGTTGCACAAGGTGTGGCCAAGAAAGCACAAAATAAGCAATTATTAATGTTATACAATACATAATGAAAGGTATTTGCCAGTAGAGCAAAAGATTTTCCTCTATGGAAGACAGTGTATGATTATTTTTTTAGGTGGCGTAATAGTCACACATTGCTTGAATGCATACAAAATAAAGGCTGGTGTGCCCATTGATGTTATAAGATCAAATTACCAACCTTTTACTAGATGAAATCAAAAAGCTAAGGAATTAAGCCTTACCTTGATTTATTAAACCTCTATCCTGAATTAAATGACCTTGAACAGAAGTATTACTTAAATAACTTTGAGGCTCTAAGTTTATTTGCTGTTCTTCAACTTCTAATGTACTATCTCTATTGTGTAATATCTGTTGCATTGATTGATTTACTATTAAATCTAGTTCCTTATTAAATATAACCATAAATTTGTTAAACTTCTTTGGACTTAACTTACCTGCTTCTCTATCGTGGCATGCTTGCTCTACATATGAGTTTAAAACTCCTGAAATGTCATTAAACTTACCACCCGTGATTTTTGCAGTAACCTCTTTCTGCATTTCTACACAATCAATATTTAACCGATGCATTGATATCCCAATTTTTAATGCAGCTTGCTCTACTACTTTCTCAAATTCCTCTATAATATTTAATGCATAGCCCTGTGCTTCTAATGGTGATATAGACTGAACTACTGTGGAAATATACTTCTGACCTGTGATTTTCCTTATAAATACATCTAATAAAAGAAGTATACCGTTGTTATCAATACCTTGAACTGTAATAGCTTTAGAAGGTTCCATACTTATAGCTGCCTTAAAAGGAGAAGAAACAAACTGAAAAATACCTTTAATAGTATCTACCGTAGTGTAAGCAAAAATATTGATAAATGAAGATGGCTTACTTGTTCCGCTTGTAACTCCTATTTTATCAGGACCTATCTTATCATTTTGCAACGAATTTTCATCTTCTTGTGCAATACTGAGGCGATTATGGACACGTGTTGATAGGGAGCTGCTTTCTTCTTGCAAGTTAAGATGTTGGGTGATTTCTTCATTTCTTCTTATTCTTTCTTCTAGAAGGTTTCGTATTTCTAAGCTGTTTTCTTCATTAAGCGTATTTGCTACGGCTAAAGCTCCTCTAGCATCAACATAATCACTTTTATCAAGAATGAGCTTAACTACACCCAAATTGCCACGAGCAGCTGCAGTATGCAAAGGTGTCCAACCATTCTCATCTTTAGCGTTAACATTAGCACGCTTATTTATAAAAAGACCAGCTACTTGTAAATTATCATGAAGAGCAGCCCAGTGCAGAGGAGTAGCGCCATCATTGTTCTTAGCATTAACATTGGCTCCTTTCTCTATAAGCTTTTCTGCTGTACCTAAGCAACCATTAAAAAAAGCAGCATAGTGCAGAGGGACATTGTCATATTTATTCTTCTCATTAACATTAGCCCCTTTCTCTATAAGCTTTTCTACTATACTGACATTCTGATTAAGAGCAGCCCAGTGCAGAGGAGTAGCGCCATGATTATTCTTAGCATTAATATCAGCTCCTCTCTCTATAAGCTTTTCTACTACCTGTAATTTATCTGCAAGAACAGCTAAATGTAGAGGAGTATTGCCTCTATTGTCCCTGGCATTAACATCATCCCCTTTATTGATAAGATCCGCAACTTGATTAGCATCTCCACTACGTACAGCAGCAAATAATTCATTAATCATTTAACCCTCGATAAAAACCACTCAATTTCAAAGTAAGAAAAAAATCTTTTTCTGAATAAAACAGCTACCTCATAATATAAAGAAAAATATTTTCACTATCATATTTATTATACATAAAAAATTAATAGCTCAATATACTTTTCATAAAATACTCCATCTCTAAAACTTGTCAATCCCTATTTAGAAGTTTTTTTGATAATCTTTAATGAAAGTTCTTAACGAATTAATACTGACTTAATAGTATATATTACTAAAAATTTAAATAAAACAACCATTCCCAACAACTAAAACCGGCTAGTGAGAGAAGAGTTCGTTTTGGGATGGATTGGTCTGTTGCTGGAACTCAAGAACTGCTGCAAAAGGAAAGCCCCAGTTTTTATGGTAATTATGATATTAAAAAATCACGTTTAAAAATACTTTATACAAGTGAGAAACACCTCTTTTTGTTTTTGCAGCAGGTCTCCATGTATCCCTCTTTAATTAAGAGACTGACTAGCTCCTTGAGTTTGTTCAGTGTTTGGGTGATGAAGATTGCTGTTTACACCCTCGTTTCCAATTGTCTCTACAAACGCCTGTAATTTTAGTTTAGGAGCGTACCTCTTTTCAACATTAAAGTCTACAAAGTAAACTAGTGTATTATTTCGGACTCCTACTCTTTCTTCTTTAAAGTCATTTTTGTGCACCTCAAAAAATCTCTCCATGCCAAAGAATTTCGCCTTTTGAAAATCATATCTATAATGTGTTGATAGAAAATCCACCAATGGTTTATTATTGTGCAGGAAAATTTCTTTTTTTACTTCATCAGCCTTATTAATTAAAATATGTGCATATTCTGGATATAGCTTTTTTAAATTCTCTTCATTATCAAATTCATTACGTACGTTTTCATTTTGCTCCCATATGCCAGCCATTTTATTAACGTCATTTTCCCTCAAAAAGTCATATAGTGACTTATTTCTTTCTTTAATCTTTTTAACTTCTTCTTCACAATTTTTAAGATGCTGTAAATAATTGTTATACCTCTCGGTTGAAGTGGTTATAAATTCATTTTTCTTTTGTAAATTTTCCTCACTTACATATAAGCCAGCAACTTCTAGTCTTGCTATGTGATTTAGTATAACCTCACAAATATCTGTAAAGCCTATTTCAGTAGCCCAATGCAAAGGAGTTTTTTTATTCTTATCTTTTGCATTAATATCTGCCCCTAAGTCTATTAGAACTTTTATTATATCTGTAACGTTTCCATAGAAAGACATAATAGAAGTAAACAAAGGAGTCCATCCACATCTGTCTACTGAATTCACATCAGCTCCATCTTCTATTAGAACTTTTACTTCCTTTGTAGATAATCTTTGAGCAGCATGATGCAAAGGAGTTCGTTCATCCTTATCTTTTGCATTAATATCTGCTCCAGCTTTTATCAATCTCACAAATTCCTTCATATTTAGTGTTCTAACAGCATCCAAAAGTTCTGTTGATTTCGTTTCTTCTAGTTCTACCACTCAATACATACAAACTTTTCTTTATATTAATTTATTTTTTGATTTGACACACTTTTTTGAATGTTTTCTCAACATTTCATTACCTTCTCTCTTTCTCCATTTCCTGGCTCAATATTTACACATGACATTTTTCTTTGAGGATGCCTTGATAGTGGTTTATACCCAGAAGGTCCTGGCTGTGATTTTGATAAATCTTCTATTGCCTCAAATTTTCTCTTTCTCTCTTGATAAGATTCATCTACTTCTTGACGGGTACTGGAAGGGAAAAGGTTTGACTGCACTGTATCAAGCATTTCCTTACTATTATAGTTTATCACAGCTTCAAGACACATCCTTTTGAACTCCTCAGAAGAATATTCATGGCTCTCAATTATATGGGAAGAAAGCATTTTATGATTATAAGCTGCTAACATTGCATATTGTTCTTTTGGTGATCCTGCTTTATCTAATAGAAATTCTAACACTTCAATATCAACTTCAGCAGCAGCTTCTCTAAATGCTTCATAATTATTGGCCGCCAACATTGCATGTCGTTTTTCTGGCGATCCTACTTTATCTAATAGAAATTCTAATACTTTAATGTCAACATGAACAGTATTTACCCTAAACTGTAATAGTTTAGACTTGATCTGACAGGCATGAATTAACTGACA
>NZ_JAFEVF010000016.1:0-5541 GCF_048054115.1 Wolbachia endosymbiont of Nasonia vitripennis
TATCTTACTTTGTTTGCTTGTCAGATCAAGTCTAAACTATTACAGATTACGTGCCTTCTATTTTTAAATAGATTTGAGATTAGATCTGCAATTGGAGCACCAACTGCAAGACCAAGCCACAATATTGCAGTTGCCACACCTAACTCCATTGTATTGAGTTCTAAGTTGCTTAGTAACCTTGGTGCCCACAGCATATTAAGCGCTAAAAATGTTCCAAAAGTAATAGCACCCACTATTGAGGTTATCCAGATATCTCTTAATTTTAGCACTGTTAGTACAGAACATATTACTGTTTTTATAGAGCTCTTTATTGTGTATTCCCCCAAATTTTTTTTTGAAAGTCCTTTCGGATAAAAAAACATAAGTACAAATATCGATACGCCAAATAATATTACGCATACAATAAGATTTTTCCAATCTGCACCTTCGGCAAGCAAGCTAGAGAAGCACATTTGAATCATCAAAGCAGAAAGACTTGAAATTGTCTGCACTAGTGAGAACATCAGTCCAAATTGAGTAAGGGGAAAATATGTGCTACTTACATGAGCAGCGCCAATAAAACCAAACGATGCTCCAATTGCGATCAAAAATTGAGATAAAATTAAATGGGCAAAATTGTCACTCTTGATAAGGACAAAAAAACCAAAGAGCATGATTGACAATGAGAAAAAATAAATTTTTTTGCTGGAAAAAACATTAAACATTGCCCCACTAAAAAATTGTGAGATAGCAAAAGTCCAAGTATATGCTGAATTAGCTAGTGCAACTTGCGCGATTGTGAGCCCAAGTTCTTTTTCAAGATTCACGCTTATAAAGGTGTAGATTATCTGCATATTGCTGAATACAACAATCAAGTTACTGATTAGCCAAATGAACCAAGCTTTATTTTCCATAAGATTTTTTATAAATAGTCCATTGATAATAAACCTCTTTTAGGCTCTGATTATTGTTAAAACAGTTGCAATTATAGTATGATATAAAAGCTATGAAACAACAAATTTGTTGTGAGATTTAATTTGTTAGAGTCTCTACATAATCTCAAGAAAGAAATAAGTTCAACAATCATTACCTATAAGATAAAAGGTGAAAATTTGAAATTATCATGAACTGGCTCATTTTTCTGCCACTTAGATGATGTTTTTTCAAATTGTTGATAAATCAAAGTCAGTTTAGCTATTAATTATTCATCTTTTTTCTAATTATGCAGTGGATCTATTATTAAACCTTTCAATAATACTTTTTATTTTTGCTGCCTCTTCAAACTCTAAATTTTCAGCATGCTTCAACATTTGTTTTTTCAAACTGCTTAGATCATTCTGACTAAAATCCTCAATCACCACTTTTTCCCGTAAAGTATTTGATATAGGCTTTATTATAGTTTTTGGTACAATATTATGCAGTGTATTATGCTCTGTCTGTTTCTTTCTTCTCCTTTCAGTTTCTTTCAGTGCACGATCCATAGAATTAGTAATTTTGTCTGCATATAAAATTACTCTGCCTTCAACATTTCGTGCAGCACGACCTATCGTTTGAATGAGCGAAGTCTCTGATCGTAAAAACCCTTCTTTGTCAGCATCTAAAATTGCAACCAATCCACACTCGGGAATATCAAGACCTTCCCGCAACAAGTTAACGCCAACAAGAACATCTATTTCTTTAGATCTTAATTTGCATATAATTTCAATTCTTTCCAGTGCACCAATATCTGAATGTAGGTAAGTTACTTTCATACTGAGCTCACTCATATGCTCAGCTAGTTTTTCAGCCATTTTTTTTGTCAATGTGGTAATTAGAATACAAAACCCTTTTTTTATCGTCACTTGTGCCTCATGAATCACATCATCAACCTGACTCCCTGTTGGTTTTATGATGCAGATGGGATCTGTCAGTCCTGTTGGGCGGATAACTTGCTCTATAAATGCGTGATTAGTCTTTTCTAATTCATATTTTCCTGGAGTAGCCGAAACGTAAATAGTCTGTGGCCGTATTGCCTCCCACTCTTCCAATTTTAATGGACGGTTATCAAAAGCAGAAGGTAGCCTAAAACCATAATCTATCAATTTCTTTTTACGTGCTTCATTACCGCTATACATTGCACCTATCTGGGGAACGGTTACATGGCTTTCATCAACAAATAAAATTACATCTTTAGGTAAATACTCAAACAATGTAGGCGGTGGATCTCCGGCTTTCATTCCGTAAAGATAACGCGAATAATTTTCAATACCTTTACACACTCCCGTTGCCATCATCATTTCAATATCAAAATTAGTACGCTGCTCAAGGCGTTTTGCTTCAACAATTTTGTTCTGTGAATAGTAATAATCCAGGCGTTCATGTAGTTCTTTTTTAATCAATTGAACTGCTTGCAAAAGAGTCTCACGTGATGTAGTGTAATAGCTATTTGGAAAAATGGTGACTGTATCTATGCGTCTGATAATATTGCCGTTCATGGCATCAATCTCAGAAATTTCCTCTATTTCATCACCAAACAATGATAAACGCCAAGCTTTATTTTCATAATAGGCAGGAAATATATCAATAATATCGCCGCGCACTCTGAAATATCCTCGCTCAAATCTGACATCAGAACGTTTATATTGGAGATTAACTAAATTATTCAGAAAGTCATTAACATGAATCTTATCTCCAGCACTTAAAGTCAAGGTCATGCTGAGATAGCTCTCAGGCGAACCAAGACCATATATACAAGAAACACTCGCAACTACAATCGTGTCCCTACGCTCCAAAAGAGAGCATATAGCAGAATAGCGTAGCATATCAATTCTTTCATTTATTAAAGAGTCTTTTTCAATATAAGTGTCTGTTTGTGGCGAATAAGCCTCAGGCTGATAATAATCATAATAAGAAATGAAGTATCCAACAGCATTGTGAGGGAAAAATCCTCTCATCTCCTCGTAAAGCTGCGCCGCTAAAGTTTTATTATGTGCCATAATTAATGCAGGCCTGTTTGTTCTTGCAATAACATTTGCCATAGTGAAGGTTTTTCCAGAGCCAGTAACTCCAAGCAAAACCTGATCTCTTTTATTACTATTTAACCCTGCAACTAAGTTGTCTATTGCCTGTGGTTGATCTCCAGCTGGCTGAAAATGTGTAACTATTTGAAATTCCATACCTTTATATTTTCATAATGTATTTATTACTATACAATACATTTGCTAGTGTAAATAAGGTATGAAAGAATGAACATAAAAAACTCTATTTTTTCTTTTTATAGAGCCTGCTCCAAATCCTATTGTTGGTTAATACAAAAAACACCGTCAAAATTATAAAGTATGTCACTATTTTTAACCCAAGTTTATGTCGGCGTTCCATTTCTGGCTCTGCTGCCCATTGTAAGAAATTTACCACATCATATGACATACTTTCAACTGTAGCTTGCCTTGCACCATCATATTCTACCATTCCTTCAGAGAGTGGTGGTGCCATAGCTAACCTACCTGTTGAAAAATATGGATTAAAATATAAACCGTTCTCATCGTGTTCACCATTTTGATAACCAATGAGCAGTGAATAGATGTAATTTGCACCATCGTGCCTTGCTTTAACAATGAGTGATAAGTCTGGTGGAATTGCACCATTATTACTTGCTGCAGCTGCTTCTTTTGTATCAAAAGGTGCAATAAAATAATCCGAAGACACTCCCGGCCTATCAAACATTTCACCCAAATCATTTGGACCATCTTTCACTTGGTAAGAGGCTGCAATTTGTTTTACATCCTCTTCGGAAAAACCAACATCTTGCAAGTTACGAAACGCTATTCTATTCATTGAATGGCAAGCAGCACAGACTTCCTTGTATACTTTATAGCCACGCTGAATTGACTCTCTATCGAAAGATCCGGTAATTCCATTAAAACTCCAGTCAATTTTCTTATTTGGTAAAGGTTTAAACTCCTCTGCAGATAGAGAATTAGCGAAAAATAATACACAAAACACAGCAACTTTAACCAATAGCATCACTTCATCTCCGGCACGGAATCGCTTATTGTTTTTGGTAATTTTTTTGGTTTCTCATACTTACTAAGTAAAGGTAAAATTATCACAAAATATGAAAAATAATAAAGAGTTGAAAGCCTACTTAAAGTAATGTAAGGCTCCTTAACTTCTTGTCCCCCAAGCCAGGCAAGAAATGCAAAATTTATTGCAAAAACCCAAAAAAATTTCTTAAATAATGGACGGTAGGAACCACTTTTAACCTTTGATTTATCAAGCCAAGGCAAAAGAAACCACACTAAAATAGATCCAAACATGGTAAGTACACCAATAAGTTTATTTGGAATTGAACGCAGCATCGCATAAAAAGGTAAGAAATACCACTCTGGCACTATATGTACTGGAGTTACCATAGGATCAGCCTCTATATAATTATCAGGATGCCCAAGATAATTAGGGGCATAAAAAACAAATGCAAATAAAATTATAAAAAATAAACCAAAAGTTATGCAGTCCTTTGCTATATAGTAAGGATAAAAAGGAATGGTATCCTTATCTGACCTGACTTCTATTCCACTTGGATTATTAGAGCCAAACCTATGCAGAGCAACAACATGCAACATAGCTAAAGCGATAATAATGAAAGGCATAAGATAATGCAGCGCAAAAAAACGATTAAGCGTTGGATTATCAACAGAGAAACCTCCCCATAGCCATATAACTATTTTATCACCAATTAAAGGTATAGCCGAGAATAAATTAGTTATAACTGTTGCACCCCAAAAACTCATTTGTCCCCATGGAAGAACATATCCCATAAAGGCAGTTGCCATCATTGCAAAAAATATAAATATGCCAATAAACCATACCATTTCTCGCGGTCTCTTATAAGATCCGTAATATAATCCACGCATGATATGAACATAGACCACCATAAAGAAGAGCGACGCCCCAACAGCATGAGTATAACGTATCAGCCATCCATAACTTACGTCACGCATTATACGCTCCACACTATTAAATGCATGATCAACATGCGGAGTGTAGTGCATGGCAAGAAATATACCTGTTATTATTTGTAAAATCAGCGCTATACCAGCTAAAGAACCAAAATTCCAAGCATAATTTAAATTTTTTGGTACTTGATAAGAAGCAGTATGTTTTAGAAAAGAAAATATAGGCAGTCTGTACTCTATCCAACCTAATATACCTTTTTCTTCTATTATTTCTTTTTTGCTATCATCTTCCATAACTTAAAGCTTTGTCATCTTAACTCATTGTATTGTAACAATTTAACGCTAATAAACAATAAAAAGTTTAAGTTTAAAGAGTAGATTTCACAAAAACAAGCACTCAAATTTGAGTGCTTGTTTTAAAGGGACTTTTGATGACATACACCTTTAGATATTGTTGAATTGCTTAATGAACTTCGAGGACATTGATAAAGTTTTTCACAATTACTAAGTGCCGTCTCGAATTTTTTTTCTATAATGTCAAGTTCTCTTTCTTTATTTTTTTCTGCTGTCAAAGGTGAATCGTGTAATAGTTTAGACTTGATCTGACAAGCATGAATTAACTGACAGA
>NZ_JAFEVF010000016.1:8541-21643 GCF_048054115.1 Wolbachia endosymbiont of Nasonia vitripennis
TCAGTTAATTCATGCCTGTCAGATCAAGTCTAAACTATTACAAGTAAGGCCATTGCTAAAAATCCTCCTTAATAAAAAGGGGCATTAAGTTTCACGTTTCTTACAAAGGATAAGTTATTAAAATTTCAATAATTACACCATTATCAGATAAACTATCACCCAGAACACAAAAATTTTTACACTTTGAATTAGAGTTATTCTTTTCATTTGCCATAACATTCAATATCTAATCATACTGCTCTATGAAGCCTATAAAAAAAGAAAAATAGGGTAAAATTATAGAACTTTGGCTGAATTTTACCTATTTTTTGAGCAGCCCTTCTGCCTTAAAAGAAACCTCTAAGTTTTTTAGCACGGCTTGGATGTTTCAACTTACGTAGTGCTTTTGCCTCTATTTGCCTAATTCTTTCACGTGTAACATTAAAAATTTTTCCTACTTCTTCTAAGGTATGCTCCTTTCCATCTTTACCAAGGCCAAAGCGCATCCTTAGAATTCTTTCTTCTTTTGGTGTTAAAGTTGCAAGAACATTGGTCGTAATACCGCGCAAGTCGGCAAGTATTGCAGCATCCTCTGGTTTAGAAACTCGCTTATCTTCTATACAATCACCGAAGGTACTACTATCATCCTTTCCTGTTGGAGCTTCAAGACTTACTGGATCTCTTGCTATTTTCATAACTTTACGTATTCTTTCTATCGGCATTGCCAATTCTATACTTAATTCCTCTAATGTTGGCTCTCTACCCATTCCATGAGTCATCTTTCTTAATGCTTTATTGATTTTACTGATAATTTCCACCATATGAACTGGTATTCTAACTACTTTAGACTGTTCAGGTATTGCCCTAGTTATTGATTGTTTTACCCACCAAGTACCATAAGTCGAAAATTTATATCCACGTTTGTAATCAAACTTATCTACAGCCTTCATAAGACCAATATTGCCTTCTTGTATCAAGTCAAGTAGATCAAGTCCTCTTTTTGAATACTTTTTAGCAATTGAAACCACTAGCCTTAAATTAGCCTTTATCATCTCTTGCTTTGCTTCAGAGACTTCTCGTTCGTGTTTTTGTATTCTCTTGATTAGCTCCTTAAACTCTTGTACTTTATCTCCTTGTACATAACTCTTAATATTTCTTAAGGCACTAGCTATATATTCATAGTTATCGTTTATAAACCTTAAGAATTTATTTTTTAATTCACCTGTAAAAAGGGACTGATTTTCATTCTTCTTTAAAAGACTGATTTCGCTCAATTCGTGCTCTAAAAGCACAGCACAATAAATATTATAGAAACTTTCTCTATCAATATCGTACTTTCTAGCCTCAGTAATAAGATTAGCTTCTTCAAACGTGATTAGTCTATTTATTTCGTAAAGTTTTTGTGTAATTCTGGCAATAGCAGCATCACTAAACTGAATTTGTAATGCCACAGACCATATTTGATTATATAAATTTTCTAGCTCATTAGAGAAATCTTTAGAATTTTTTTTCAATACCAATGCTTCATTTGTTAAAGTAATGATCTCATCCAATGCTGTGATAACCTTTGGCAATAAATCACTTTCCATTTCAAGAACAGAAATGTTTAAATTCGCTGAACTTATATCTTCACTCTCATTTCCCTTTTCATCGTTGCCTTTTTCCTCATCATCAACATAATCTTTAACATCTTCAGCTTCACTTTCTTCTTTGGCTACCATATTGAAATCAGAGTTATAAATTGCATCTAGATTTATCATTTCTCTCAGCAAAAAAGTTCCCCCACTTAAATCATCACGCCATGTTTTGATCATGTTGAATGCCACTGATGTTTCAATTATTGCACGTAACATGTTATGCTTTTCAGATTCAATTTTTTTTGCTACCTTAATTTCATCTGCTCGTGACAAAAGCTTTACAGAGCTCATATCTTGTAAATAAATCCTTACTGGATCATCATTTTGCACTAAAGTTGTAGTAGTATTCAACGATGTCTCATCATCATCAAGCTTATTACCATCATCATTAGAAGGAGCTTCTTCCTCATCTTCACTACTTTCGAGTATGTTAATTCCAGAGTCTTGCAATAAAGCTATAGTATCATCTATAAAATCAGGTGGAAAACTTTCATCTGACAACTTATCATTTATATCATCAAAAGTGATAAAACCGCCCTTTCTTATACTTTTGGTTACAAGATCTTTGATGATCTTTTTCCTATCTTCCGTACCATTAATAGTTGACATCATTACCTTTACAGTTTATAATTTTATTTCTTATTTATCAAATAAACTTACAATTAGCAAGCTTATAGTTTTATTCTTAATTTATAGTTACTTGCTACTTCATATAGTTTAAGATACTGTCAATTTATTCACACTCTTCTTAATCAACTAATCTCTCCATTCTTACTACTATGGACAATCCAACTGAAAATGTTGCAATTCCAACCACTATAGCAGTAAGCATTAAGACGTGAGGTATAGGATTGGTATATAAGTGAAAATTTGAAGTCAATATAGGAGGTAAAGAACTTTTTACATACCCTAAAGATATGTAAAACAATAAAACAGATGCTTGTAAGACACTTAATCCCATCATTTTTTTGATTAAGTTTTTATCATTTACAATGATATAGAAACCTAGCACCATTAATATAGTAATGCCTACATAATTATATAGAGTCATTGTTTTTTCTTGCGAGCAAAATTTATATATATGATTAACATGGAAGAAGAGACGGTAAGCAATACACCCAGCTCCACTAAGAAAATACCCAATTTTTGACCTGTTCTACTATCAGCTGACAATATACTATAGGATAAAAAATTTTGGCCAAATAAAACTGTTATAATACCAGCTCCTCCATAGGTTAAAATACCTAGTACGTTAGTAAATTTGATAATAGAGTAAGGTATTGCTTTTAAAGTTGTAGGTATATCAAATAACATAGAATATAATATTATCCCAGAAGCAATAATTATTCCCGCCTGAAAACCTCCACCTGGAGTATAGTCACCATGAAACTGTATGTATAAACCAAACAAAATGATAAAAGGTATCATCAAAAATGTTACTGCACTTAATACCGGATCTTTAATCACTTTCTTTCTCTTCTAATATTAACATTATACAAAGTGCAGCAGTAAAAACTACTATAGTTTCTCCAAATGTGTCATAGCCACGAAAGCTTGCTAAAACAGCTGTCACTATATTAGGAATACCAATAGCTTTTTCAGTATTTTCTACATAATAAGGAGCAACGTGCAAGTGAACTGGAGCATTATGACTGCCAAAATCTGGTAATTGAATCATAAAGTATGATAAACATGCAGTCAAAAATAACATAAAAAAAAGTGTTGTGGGGCTATGAGATAAATTTGCTTTGTAATTCTTTACCAAAGAGAGTGCTGCAAACGTAAAGACTGTGCTCAATCCTGCACCAACAGAAGCTTCAGTAATTGCAACATCTGGCGCATTCATAATCAAGTACATAAGTGCAATAAGTGAACTAAATACACACATTAGAACAGCACTTACAACCAAATGTTTCGAAAGAACTATAAAAACTGTAACCGTGAGTAACAGCAAAAGTAATATTAGATTCAGTATTTCTAGCATCTTAACCTTCTTTAATAGTCTTTACTTTTATAATAAGTACGCGCTAAAATATAACTGTTAGTTGAATTGGCTATCCATATTATAAAAATCAATAATATAACTTTAATAGTAGTGATTGAAAATTCATTTTGCCAAGCAAAACCAATCAACAACAACATTGCGCCACTAGAATCTGCAATACCTGCAGCATGTAGTCTAGTATAGAAATCAGGAAATACTACTACTCCTACGCTTGAAATGACTATTAAACAAACACCTAAAAATATGAGAATGGATGCTACCATAAATTATCAAAACAACATTAATCTCATTAGCGCTATAGTTGATATAAAGCTGATGCTAGCATATAGTAATGCTATATCAATTAAAAAAAAATCATTCAGAGTAATCGATATTGCTGTTATGAGTAAAACTACTTGTGTTGATAAACTATTGAATGCTAAAATCTTATTGTACACATCACTTGACCTAAATACTATACAACATAACATTACACTCATACAGAACAAAAGCGCATAGATAGCAATACTAATCATTTATAAGCTATTATAACCTCTGCAGATTTCTAAATCGGTACTTCTTCACCACTATCTTGATCATCTATTTTATCATCGTGGCTTTCTTGACTTACATCCAGACTTGTGTTAAGTTGATGATCAGAAAAATTTAACAAATTTGCTAGCTTACTTGGACTATTAATATAAGTATTATCTGTGTTTCCTTTCATGTGCTCCTTGCACCTTTTCACCAAAAGGTTAAACAACTCATGAGTATTCACCTTCTTTTCTGCTATTTCATACAAAGAAACTATCGTATCCTTATGATCTTTAAACTTAACCATTTCAACGGGATCGCTTGCCCCTGTACTCAAATCATGCGTTCTTTGACTTGCTAGCAGAACCAATTTAAAACGGTTGTGTACCTGTTCTACACACTTTTCTACAATAGACTCAATCATAAAATACTACCTTGATAAACTTTATACTATATCACAAAAAATAAGATGTCAACTTCGGATCTATTGAGATCCAATTCTACATTCTACTTTTTCTTCTTTAGCTTTTACTGATTGATTTTCTGTTTTATTGTAATTGTTATTTCATGATCAAGCTTTTTCAAAAAACCTAACAGTCTCTCTAAAGAAAAACCACTTGTCTTACCACTTTTAATTTGTGACACCTTTGGTTGATCAATACCAAGTTTCTCAGCCGCACAAGCTTGAGTCCAAGTATTTTTTCCTATAATTTTACTTATTATGCTCAGCAATTTTTTTTTTATTGCTTCACTATCCAGATTGTTTAATGATATTGTTTCCATAATTTTTACTCTTACATACCAACTAGCTTTATTAAATATTATATCATAATATTTAATATACCAATATATTAATATTATATAATTTGTCAATAACTATAATGATATACTGATACTCAAAATTTTAAATTGACTATAATTTTTATCAAAATACTAGTAATTTCAAACTATTATTTTGTAAAAAACTTACTATTAAAGAGAATAAGTTGAAATTGCAAAGTTTAAAATACAGAAATAATCATTTTACAAACTCGTTTTAGAGACTGTACATGATCTCAAGAAAGGAATAAAGCAGGAGATAGAGTATGTAAATTATGAAAACAGAGCAAGATGAGTAGGAGAAAAACTGAGTAGAGTTCTGTAGAAAGAAACAAAATCAAGAAGATTTAGGATATATTTTACATAGTGTTACAGGTCCTAAAAAGTGGCTTCAGTGAATCAACAATGTTTTCAAAATGGCAAGATTATTTTAATAAATGAAGTAAAAAACATAGCGGAAGTAAAGAAAGTGTTTTGAAACATATATAAAAAAGTAATTGCAAAGAAACAAATAAAAGGATGTAACTGTAGAAATCTTTGCCGTATTGTCAAAAGGTAAGTCTCTAATACTCTTATAGAAAAGTGTAGACAATTGTGATAAGCAAAATTCAATACTAGCTTACAAATCGTCTTCTTGCTTCCACCGCTTTGCTTCTAAAAAGATTATGAATAGACCCTTATATCCGAAATTTATACCTCTATATTTTAATATAGGGATTCATTTCAATTTTTAAAGTTTCTATTTAATAAGAATGCTATATCATATTCGTAATTTAATTTAAATATCTGTTGCTTCTGAAATACTATTTGGTTAGTAAATAAAATCATGTCTAATACAGAAAAAATGAAAAAGGATGTTGCTGTAATTATGGGAAGCGAGTCGGATTATGGCACTATGGTGCATGCTATTAACCTATTAAAAGAATTGGAAATTTCACATGATGTATTTATAATATCCGCACACAGAACACCAGAGAGACTCTTTAATTTTACTAAGTCTGCTCAAGAAAAAGGCTTTAAGGTTATTATAGCTGGTGCAGGAGGAGCGGCTCATTTACCTGGTATGACTGCATCGCTTACTTATTTACCTGTTATCGGTATTCCTGTGCATAGCAAGCAATTAAATGGGCTAGATAGTCTATTATCTATAGTGCAGATGCCAAAAGGTGTTCCAGTTGCAACAATGTCTATAGGAGAGAGTGGAGCATGCAATGCCGCTATTACTGCTGCATCTATATTGTCGATTTCTAATAGTGAAATTGCAGATAGATTAAAAAAATGGAGAGAGGGGCAAACTAAAGCAGTAAAAGAAAAACCAACATTATAATGGCAATAGTTCTTTTAGATACAAAAACCATAAATCGTATAGCAGCAGGAGAGGTAATAGAAAGGCCTGCAAGTGTGGTAAAGGAATTAGTGGAAAATGCAATAGATGCCAGAAGCTCAGAGATAGAAATTAAGATAGAAAGTGGTGGGCGTAACCTCATTACTGTAATCGATGATGGTAGCGGAGTAAAAAAGGATGATTTAGAACTTGCGTTTATGCGCCATGCTACTTCAAAATTGAGTGACAGTGAATTGATAGAGATCAAGCATCTTGGCTTTAGAGGAGAAGCTTTGCCTTCAATTGCAGCAGTAAGCAGAATAAAATTATCATCTAAGGCAAGCAAAGCAGATCAAGCATGGTCTATAAGGTATGAGGGGGGAGAAAAAATAGGAGAGCTTGTTCCTTATCCTTTATCGATAGGAACATATATTGAAGTACGAGATTTATTTTTTGCCACACCAAATAGACTAAAATTTCTCAAAACCGAAAGGGCAGAAACACAAAGCATTGTTGATATTGTAAACAACTTAGCAATGATCAATTATGGAATTGAGTTTACTCTTATCTCCGATAATAAGAAGCTTCTTAAGTATGCTAAGCAAACCTCATTATTTAGCAGGCTATGCGAAGTAGAAGAAGAATTTCATGAAAACTCTTTGCAAATTAGTGAAGAAGAAGATGGCATTAGACTTACAGGATACATCTGTAAACCTACTGTCAATCGTAGCAATTCAACTCAGATCTATACATTTGTTAATGGTAGACCAATTAAAGATAATCTACTTATTGGTGCAATTCGTTATGCGTATCACGACCTTATTCCAAGCAATAGATATCCTTTTGCAGCGCTGCACTTAGAGATACCGTATGATCAAGTTGATGTAAATGTGCATCCAAATAAATCAGAGGTAAGGTTTCAGAACAAGAGGCTAATATATGAAATAGTGAGAAGAGGGCTAATAAAAGTGCTATCAAAGAGAATAGATCTTGCAGAAACTGTATTGGCCCAGAATGGAACAACAACGAATCATCTATCATCAGATCCTTTTAGTAGGTCTAGTCTTAAAAATGAATTTTATGGAAGAAGGTCGGATCCTTTTGAAAACCAGTTAATGAGAGAATTTACTTCTCCAAATATAGAGACAAAAAGCTTATCAGAACATTCAAAATCGTTTGATTATACTGGTATGCAAAAATCTCCTCCACGAGCAGAAACTACAATTTTGGAAAGGAAACAAACCGATCTAATAAGGGACTATCCACTTGGGTTTGCACACTGTCAAATCTACAATACTTATATTATTGCCGAGGTAAGAGACAAACTAATTATAGTAGATCAGCATGCAGCCCATGAAAGACTAGTATACGAGTGCTTAAAGGAGAAATCAAGTATAAAAAGACAAAAACTTCTTTTGCCTGAAATGGTTGAAATCAAAAGTCAAGCCGGTATGGAAATGATAGAAGTTTATAAGAATAAGCTTTTCGAAATGGGCTTTGATATCGAAATTAAATCAGAAAATGCGATCATAGTAAAAGAAATACCTGCAATCTTAGGGTCAATAGATGTGAAGGAAATGCTAATTGATATAGTGGATAGATTAATAGAAATAGAAGATACTCTACCTATAGAGGATAAAATAAATAAAATACTAGCTACAATTGCTTGTCATGGATCAATTAGAGCAGGTAGAAAGATGAAATTAGAGGAGATGAATGAGTTGTTGAGGCAAATAGAAAAAACACCATATTCTGGACAATGCAATCACGGAAGACCAACCTATATAGAAATGAAATTAAGCGATATTGAAAAGTTATTTGAGCGAAGGTAAGAAATTGTCACAAATGTGTATAGATTATACAACCCTAGTTTCGTCATCTCAAAACTCAGATACACAATTGTTCGAACATTGCAATTTGCAGGTAATTTGTATAGTAGATAATGTCATTCTATTACTTGACGATGATTTATTATGCAGCTACTTGATTAAAATTAAGTTTCCTAAATCCCAGGCATTGTCTTTTATGTTAATAATTAATATACAACTAAAGATACTTATCAAAAACGACAATAAAGAATTCAAAAAAAGCCAGAAATTCTGTGGAATTGACCATATCATATAGAGAAAAAGGAAGTGTATGATCACATCCTTCACTCCGATCATTAATCTGCAAACAAAATAGTTTTGCATTTTTTGATAAGATTAAGTAATATCAGCGTATTAGTTATACAATTAATAATTTTTATGGATGAGCGTAATCCTTGGAATCTTGGAAAGAAACCGTCAGGTTCAAGTAATGAAGATATTTTAAGTAAAGCTGTGTCTGATATAAGATGCTTTTTTAATGGCTTAACCAGAAATAGAGGGAAAAAACCTTATTTCATCATTTTTATTGTTTTGTTGTTTTATCTTTGTACTGGTTTCTATATTGTCCATCCGAGTGAGGAAGGTATAGAACTTACTTTTGGCAAATATTCCAATACAGAAACATCTGGTTTGCGTTATCACTTTCCCTACCCTATTGGTAAGGTTTTTAAAGTAAATGTTAAAGAAGTAAATCGTGAAGAAATTGGGATAAGCAGCTCTTATGGGCGAGATACAGATCGTGGTGAAGGAGTGATGCTTACCGGAGATGAGAACATAGTCAACGTTAACTTTGAGGTCCAATGGAGAGTCAGGGATGCTAAAGATTATTTATTCAAAGTGCGGGATTATAAACCTGGTTTTAGCGTTAAAAATGCTGCTGAAAGTGCTATGAGAGAAATAATAGGTAAGAATACGATCTCTTTTGCACTCGAAGGTCAAGGCAGGGCTGAAATTTCCAGAGATACTATAATTTTATTGCAACAGATTCTTGATGGATATCAAATGGGTATAGAGATTTTATCCGTTCAAATGAAAAAAATTGATCCACCAGAAAAGGTGATTAGCTCATTTAGGGATGTACAAAGTGCTCGCGCAGATAAGGAGCGTACCATAAACGAAGCATACGCTTACAGTAATGATATTATACCTCGTGCAAAAGGTGAAGCAATAAAGATAAAATTAGATGCAGAAGCATACGAGAATGAAATAATAAATGAAGCAAAAGGTAATGCAAATCGCTTTTTATCTCTTTACGAAGAATATAGACAAAATCCTTCTCTTGTTAAGAATCGTATTTATCTTGAAACTATGGAAAATATTTTTAGCAAGGTAGATAAGTTTGTTATAACAGACGATCTGAAAGGTATGTTCTCTTATTTACCTCTTACAAATTTAGGAAAATAGCCATGAGTAGTAATATAAAAATTGTTTTTGCTTTTATATTTGTTGTATTATTGATTGCCTTATCTAATTCAATCTTCGTTGTTCAAGAAACAAAACAAGCAATAGTTATACAACTCGGTAAAGTCGTAAAAGATGTTAGGGACAGTGGTTTATATTTTAAATTGCCATTTATAAATAACGTAGAATTTCTTGATAAGAGAATTTTAGATTTAAGTCCTGATAAAACTCCAAGGGAAGTGATAACTGCAGATCAAAAGCGTATTATAGTAGATGCTTATGCAAAATATAAAATAATAGATCCTATTACTTTTTATCAAACTGTGAAAAATGAATCAGGGCTAGTTAGAAGATTATATCCTGTCATAGAAGCTCACATAAGGGAGAATATAGGAAGATTTTCATTAATTAGTTTGTTGAATGAAAAGAGATCAGAAGTTATGCAATTAATTCAACGTGGAGTTTATTCTGAAGCTGGAAAATTTGGCATAGAGATAATAGATGTAAGAATTAAGAGAGCAGATCTACCAGAAGAAAATAGTTCTGCAATATTCCGCCGCATGCAAACTGAAAGAGAAAAGGAAGCAAAAGAAATTAGAGCAGAAGGAGAACAAGCTGGACAAGAAATTAGATCAAAAGCTGATAAATTAAAAAGGGGAATTGTCTCTAGTGCAGTAAAAGAATCACATGAAATAAGAGGCCGTGGTTATGCTGAAGCAACTAGAATCTATAATGAGGCATTCAAGGTTGATGAAGAGTTTTTTAACTTTTATCGCTCTATGAAAGCTTACAGTAAATCATTTGCTGAGGGTAATACTAAATTTGTGCTTTCACCAAATAATAATTTCTTAGATATTTTGAACAAGGGATGGAAATAGTTTATGAAAAGTAAAGCATTTATTTTATCTATATTTGCATATTTTTTAATTTCATTTTCTTCATATGCTAATCTGTTTGCAAAAACAGTTGCAGATCCTGTATGTAGTTGTAATAAAGGGCTTGCTGATATAGTGGAAGAACTTATTCCCGCAGTTGTAAATATTTCAAGTGAGCAAATAGTTAAGCAAGAAAATAACAGTAGAACTAAAATTCCCTTTACGCCAAGAAATAATTTCTTTGATGACTTTAGAGAATTTTTCGAGCATTTTGATCAATTTTTCGATAGAGCTCCTAGCATTAATAGAGAAGTGACGTTACTTGGGTCTGGATTTATTATAGATAAAAGTGGAACCATAGTAACCAACTATCACGTTATTAAAAATGCCCAAGATATTACAGTTACTATGAACGATAATACTTATTTCAAAGCAGAAGTTTTAGGCTATGATGCAAAAACTGATCTTGCTGTGCTTAAGATTAATTCTGATAAAGATCTTCCTTTTGTTGAATTTGGTAATTCTGATAAAGCAAGAGTTGGTGATACAGTTATTGCAATAGGCAACCCTTTTGGTTTGGGTGGCTCTGTAAGTACAGGAATTGTGTCTGCAAGATCTAGAGACATTAGTATTGGTACTATGAATGAATTTATTCAAACTGATGCTGCAATTAATAGAGGTAACTCAGGGGGACCACTATTTCATCTAAATGGAAAAGTTATAGGTATTAATACTGCTATTTATTCCCCATCTGAGTCTGGCGGTAACGTGGGTATAGGCTTTGCTATACCATCTAATCTAGCTATTTCAATTATTGACACATTAAAAAGTGGTAAAAAAATAAAACATGGTTGGCTTGGCGTGCAAGTTCAGCCTATAACAAAAGAATTTGCTGAATCCTTGGGTTTAAAAGATATCAAAGGTGCATTAGTTGCAAGCGTAGTAAAGGGCAGTCCTGCAGAGAAAGGAGGAATCAAAGTAGGTGATATACTATTAGAGTTTGACGGCAAAAAAATTGATAGAATGACGCAATTACCTCATATGGTTTCACGAACTGAGCCCGGAAAGAAAGTACAGGTTAAGTTACTTAGAAAAGGTAAAGAAGTCAATATCAAGGTTGCAATCGAGGAATCTACAAATGATGATTCAGGTAATAATCAAGAAGAAAATAAATCAACATCTAGTTATATAAGTGGTTTAACCGTTTCAAATTTGCCAAAAGAACTAAAAAAAAATGCACCCACAAAGGGTGTAGTAGTTACTAGTGTAGATAGTAGTAGTAATTCTACACTACGTGTTATTAAGAAAGGTGATATAATTATCCAACTAGATGGAATCGATATTGAAAATACTAATGATTTTCAAAAACAAATTGATTCAGCAGTAAAAAAAGACGGCAAAGATTCAGTAATGTTGCTTATTTACCGCAATGGAAACCAGTTTTTTACTTCAATCAAATTGAAGAAGTAGCTATTTATCTAGCTGGTCATGAAAAAATTGCTTGACAAATTTAACTAGCTTCTTTATCCTGAGGGTAAGGGTGTTTCTGTAGATTAATAAAATTTATCCCTATACTGAAAACCTTTCCAACGAGGTTATGGAAGAACTAGATTTCAGTATCAAGCACTGGAACGATATCATCCATAAGATGAAAGAGCTGGAGTGGTAAGAAGTTCGATAATACAAAGCATTTTTATGCTCAGTTGTAAAAAAACAACTTTCTTTCACAAGTTAATTTATAATTAAATTAGTGTAAAATATAATTATATTTACTGATCATCAGTATTAATCAATAATTAATACCCATAAATTAATTATATCTAATCGCAAAGGGAGGTGGAGATGCGTTTTAAACTAGAAAAAGAAGATATTCCACAAAACGATTGTAATAATAGAATTGGTCGTAGGGTACCTGCACAAATAAGATTAAATAACAAAACAACATTTAGCCTGCCTAGTGTATCTTACATTATCATCGACAACAATATTGGTCTGAGTTTTCAAATTTGGGATTTGAAGCATGACGTGGCAAGTATACTAAACGACTTATCTCAAGAGCTACAACTAAAGCTAGAAAGCGTAAGAAATGATTACAAATTCGCTTTAGTTACTACCTCTGATCAACCTTATTATTATTACTATGATGGCAACGATACTATGATAGATACTATTGATCGTATACCTCATGGTTACACAGATGGTTTCTATGTTAACGCATATAATCGTGAAAGCTGTAGTATTTATTATGAACTGCTAGAAAACAGGAAGGTTTTAATAGATCCAAAAGACATAATTAGTAGCGAAAATGTCAGTCTTATTTTGGAAGATCTTAAAAGTTCACCTGATAAAAGACTCAAAATAAAAATAGGAGACTATTTGTTTAAAGAATCAAGAAATATATACAAATTATATAGGAGCGCTCAGGTATATAATTTAACTGGTGGAAAAGTTGGCATATTGAATGATATCCTTTCAGCATTTACTCGTATAAGCAATACATTCCAGTTATTCCCTTTTCATGAAATGGAGAGCTTGAAAGCACAAGATACCTATTTCGCAGTAAAAAAGTTAGGCAATAGTTATGTTGGTTGCATATCGTATGAAAATAGCACATGCAAAAATTTTTATAATTTTAACTGTAATAGTTTAGACTTGATCTGACAAGCAAACAAAGTAAGATA
>NZ_JAFEVF010000017.1:0-19098 GCF_048054115.1 Wolbachia endosymbiont of Nasonia vitripennis
AAATATCTAAATAATATTGTTGATAGATTTATCAAAAAACTAATAAAGCCAATGCTTGGGTTTAAAAGCTTCCATTCCGCAAAGATTACCATCACAGGCATAGAAAATATTCGTATGATTCAAAAAAGACAAATTATTAAAATAATGTTTCTACTTTTGAGAATTTTGCTATGTTAATGGCTTCATAACTCCTATAATCCCACCTTTAATGATCTTTTTTCCTATGGTTTATAGATGCGACAGAACCTAAAATATACCCTGTATTCCAGGTTTGATTATGTCTGGAACAAGCCTAACGCCATTCTTTATTTCTTGTACTATAGAAATTGTTGTTAAGTTCTTTATGTTAAAATCATTGATATTCATTGCTCTTTTATAAAAAAATTAAGCTATATGCTTTATATCTTAACATTAGTTTAGTTTTAAAATAAATTAATATTTTAATATAAGTTTTCTCTTTTGTAGAGAATCTGCTTTTTCTTGTTTTGTATGAACTTAGAAAATTTTTATTGATGAATGACTTTAAGTTTAAAATTGAGAAAGTAGTTGTTATATATACCAGCAAGTATGAGTTAAATTTGTATTATGGACTTGAATAAATTTACCGAAAAAGCAAAAAGCCTAATCCAGAGCGCTCAAATGAAAGCATTGGGAGCTGGGCATCAGATTTTTATGCCTGAACATTTACTTAAAGTAATGCTTGAAGATGAGTCAGGTTTAGTTCAGGATTTGATAGGCGCTTGTGGTGGAAATGTTCAGAATATTTCTGATGCTGTGAGTAGTGCAATTAAAAAGTTTCCAGTGGTTGGAGGACCAGGTAGTGGTGGACTTCAGCTTTCAAGAGAGGTAGCAAAAGTTTTTGATGATTCAATTGGTATTGCGAGGAGAAATAAAGACACATTTGTTACTGTTGAGCGGTTACTGCAGGGCCTTGCTGCACAAAAAGATGAAATTGTAGGTAAAATTTTAGCAGAAGGTGGTGTAACACCGCAAAAATTAAATTCAGTTATTGCAGAAATGAGAAAAGGTGGCAGTGCAGACTCTCCAAATGGCGAGGAAAAATTAAATGCGGCAAAGAGGTATACAAAAGATATTACAGAGCTTGCTATGCAAGGTAAGCTTGATCCTGTAATTGGTCGTGATGAGGAAATCAGAAGAACTATGCAGGTATCGTTGAGGCGAACAAAAAATAATCCAGTACTGATAGGTGAACCTGGTGTTGGAAAAACTGCAATAGTTGAAGGTTTAGCAAACAGAATTGTTGCAAATGATGTACCACTTGGTTTGCGTGATGCAAAAGTTTTAGCTTTGGATCTAGGTGCGTTAATTGCTGGAACAAAATTCAGAGGAGAATTCGAAGAAAGATTAAAAGCAGTAATCAATGATATTTCAAAAGCAGAGGGGAAAGTTATCTTATTTATAGATGAGCTTCATACTTTAGTTGGAGCAGGAGCAACAAGTGGTGCAATGGACGCTTCAAATTTGCTAAAGCCTGCTCTTGCGCGTGGAGAAATTCGCTGTATAGGAGCTACAACTTTAGATGAGTATCGTCAACATATAGAGAAAGATCCTGCGCTTGCAAGGCGTTTTCAGCCTGTGTTTATTTCTCAACCAACTGAAACTGATACTATTTCAATACTGAGAGGTTTGAAGGAGAGATATGAGGTGCATCATGGTATTAGAATCACAGATGGTGCAATAATTGCTGCTGCAACGCTTTCTAATAGATATATAACAGATAGATTTTTACCTGATAAAGCGATTGATTTAATTGATGAGGCAGCAAGCAGAGTAAGAATTGAGATGGATAGCAAACCTGAGGTTATTGACGAACTTGAGAGAAAGATTATACAACTAAAAATTGAATCAGAGGCTTTGAAAAAAGAAAGTGATGAAAACTCTAAGCAACGTTTAAAAAAGATAAATGAGGAAATTGAGAGTCTAAACAGTAAATTTGCTGACTTAAGCAGTAAATGGCAGATGGAAAAGAATAAGATAGCTAAAATACAAGAAACAGCTGAAAAATTGGATAACTCGAGAAAAGAGTTGGAACTGGCTCAGCGTAATGGAAATTTAGGAAGGGCAGGGGAATTGATGTATGGTGTGATTCCTCAACTTGAAAATGAGTTAAAAAATCAGGAAAAAGTTACTGATAGTTTCCTAAAGAAAGAAGTTACTGAGAGTGATATTGCAAATATTGTTTCAAAATGGACAGGCATTCCAGTTGATAACATGATACATAGTGAAAAGGAAAAGCTCCTTAACATGGAAAATGAAATAGGAAAAAGAGTAATAGGGCAGAGAGATGCAATTGAAGCGATAAGTAATGCAGTAAGGCGCTCCCGCTCTGGTGTTCAGGATACTAATCGACCTTTTGGTTCATTTTTATTCTTAGGTCCAACCGGAGTTGGAAAAACAGAGTTGGCAAAATCCCTTGCCGAATTTTTGTTTGATGATCAATCAGCACTTCTACGCTTTGATATGTCAGAATATATGGAAAAACACTCCGTTTCAAAGTTAATTGGTGCGCCTCCAGGATATGTTGGCTATGAACAAGGTGGCAGGTTAACTGAGGCAGTAAGGAGAAGACCATATCAGGTAATTTTGTTTGATGAGATAGAAAAGGCAAATCCAGATATATTTAATATATTGCTGCAGATCTTGGATGAAGGCAGGCTCACCGATAGCCACGGTAAATTGATTGATTTTCGCAATACCATACTGATTCTAACTTCTAACCTTGGTGCTGAGGTGATGCTAAGAGGAGCTACCGAATCTGTGAAAGATGAGGTGATGAAAATAGTTAAGTCAGCGTTTCGTCCAGAATTTTTAAATAGACTGGATGAAATTATTATATTCCACAGCTTAACCAAAGATGACATTGATAAAATTATAGATGTTCAATTCTCTTATTTACAAAAGATGCTTGCTAAGCGTAAACTGAGTATTAGTTTATCGCAAGAAGCTAAAGAACTAATAGCACAAACTGGATATGACCCTGAATATGGAGCGCGGCCTCTGAAAAGGGTAATACAAGAATGCATTCAAAATAATCTAGCTAAGTTAGTTTTATCGGGGGAAATAGTAGAAGGAGATGAGCTAATAGTGTATACTTCTGGTAACGAAATCTTAGTTAAAAAGATCTAGATTCGCTGTGTATTTTTGTTTTGAAAAATGTGTATAAATCATAATGTTAATGTTGAGTCTTTATTTAAGCTAGTTGATCAAGGGAATAAAAAAGAGAAAGAAAAAATTAAAGAGTTTATACAGTACTTTTATAATTTTGTTTATAATAGTGACCTAAAAGTCAACGATAAATTTCTTTTATACATTGCAGAAGATGCATACAACTTCATTCTTAAAAAAGAAAAAGAAGAAAGTAAATTGGCAGTAAGTAATGTAAATGATATTTCAGGAATAGAAGGCAATTTCACTACAATTAAAATCACAAATTATGACATGCCCTTTTTAGTGGATTCTGTCATTTCCACTATTAAGTCACACGGTTTAACTATATGCTATTATAGTAACAGCATAATTAATGTTCAAAGAAAAAATAGCCTAATAGATAAAATTCATCTTTTGGAAGAAAGTAATGGAATCAAAGAGTCAGTAATATATGTAATTATTAAAGGCATAAGTGGTAGCTTTGTTGATACACTAGAAGAATCTCTACGAAAGACGCTAAAAGCAGTTAACTGCGTTGTAAAGGACTGGCAATTGATGCTCAAGAAGCTTCTTGAGCATCCGGCATTGGATGCTGGAGGCAGAGATTTTCTAGCTTGGTTGAAAAATAACAATTTTGTATTTTTAGGTTATCAAGAATACATTACTAATAAAGAAGGAAAGCTTGCTCTAAGTGGTAAGGAGAGCCTCGGGTTAATGAGAGCAAGTGAAGAGTACCAAAATTCATCAATTTTTTCTGAAAGCTTGAATTCTTTATACATACTAAGATCAGACCTAATCTCAATAGTTCATCGGCGTACCTATATGAATTGTATAGGAGTGAAAGAATTTAATGATCAGGGTGATGTAATAAGGGAACAGCATTTTTTTGGGCTATTTACTTCTATAGCAGAAGTGCAAGATATTCGAACTATTCCGGTAATAAAGGATAAGGTTACAACAATAGAAAAAAAGGCAGGATTTGTTCCTGGTGGCCATAACAATAAAGCTTTAATTTCCATTTTACAGGCATTTTCTTGTGACGAATTATTCCAATCAAATGAAGACGAGTTATTTGAAATTTGCACCTCGATCATGTCTCTTGCGATTAGACCAAGAGTCAAATTATTTTTGAGAAAGGTAGGGAACTTTATTAGTTGCATAGTATTGATACCGATGCGTTATGCTAGTGCAAGACTAATGTTTAAGATACGCGATATATTGAAAGATGAAACGAATGCAGAAAGTTCAGATATTTATAACAATCACATTATCAATGAATATGATTTGATGAAATTACACGTGGTGCTAAGAACCAAAAGCGCTAGCATTTTTGATGATGAAGTTTTGCGTATCGAAAACAAGTTAAGAAACATTACAGAAAAGTGGGAAGATCGTTTTATAGACAATTTATATAATACTTTTAGCACTGTTGAGGATATATTTATCCGCTATTGCAAGGCATTTCCGATAAGTTATCAAGAGAATTTTGAACCTCATGATGCGTATTATGATATGAAAAAATTGGAGATAGTGAGAAAGAAAAAAGTCAGCGAAGTTGATTTGAGGCTTACTCGTGACAATCTCAACTATCAATTGAAGGTTTACACTCCAAGCAACGGAGGCCTTGAATTGTCAAAGATATTAAAGGTTACTAAGAATTTAGGGGCTAAGATTCTATCTCATAATGGTTATTATATAGAAATCAACGGTGGAATATGGATACATCATTTTGTGTTGTCAAGAGTTGATGAATTAATAGACAACATTACTTTAAAAGAGCAGTTTGAGGTAACACTTGTAAAAGTGTTCAGCAAGGAAATAAAAAATGACTATTTTAACAGCTTGATCATTATTGCTGGGCTCGAGTGGAAGGAAGTGCTTCTGATTAGAGCGCTAAGCGCCTACCTAAAGCAGACATCATTTAGCTATAACCCAGAATATATCCAGAAAGTAGTATCAGAGTATCCAAAAGTAGTAAGGTATTTAGTAGAATTATTTCATTCAAGATTTGATACTAAAATAGATATTGATAGGGCAGAAACTACTAGCATTTTGATAGAAAAAATTGAAGAACTACTAAAAGAGATCAGCAACGTTTCACATGATTACGTTTTGCGTTCGATATTTAACTTGATAATGGCAATTTTGAGAACCAGTTATTATCAAGATGATAAGCCATACTTATCTATCAAATTTGATTCAAGTAAAATAAATGGTTTACCTGACCCGCGCCCATACCGTGAATTGTATGTTTATTCAAACCTTTTTGAGGGAATACATCTAAGAGGAGGGAAGTTGGCTCGTGGTGGTTTGAGATGGTCGGATAGAACGGAAGATTTTCGCACTGAAGTTTTGGGACTCATGAAAGCCCAGATGACAAAAAATGCGGTCATTGTACCTGTTGGCGCAAAGGGTGGGTTTGTAATAAAGCAAGTTTATAAAGACAAAAACATTTTAAGGGAGAAAGGTGTTGAATGCTATAAGAATTTCATCAGAGGAATGCTTGATATTACTGATAATGTAGTTGATGGCAAAATAACTCCACCAGAAAATGTGATTAGGTATGACGAAGATGATCCATATTTGGTAGTTGCAGCAGATAAAGGCACTGCTTCATTTTCTGATTATGCAAACGAAATATCCTCTGAATGTAACTTTTGGCTCGAAGATGCATTTGCATCTGGTGGATCAGCAGGTTATGACCACAAAAAGATGGGTATTACAGCAAGAGGTGCATGGATTGCAGCACAACGCCATTTTTGGAGAATGAATAAGGATATTTACCAGGATACAACTGTTATTGGAATTGGAGATATGGCTGGCGATCTATTTGGGAACGGCATGCTGCTTTCAAGAAATATGAGTTTAATTGGAGCATTTAATCATATGCATATTTTTGTTGATCCAAATCCTGATGCGGAAAAGAGTTTCGTGGAGCGTAAACGGCTCTTTGAATTACCGTTTTCCACTTGGATGGATTACAATAGAGATTTGATTTCTCATGGTGGCGGGGTATTTGAACGTAGTAGCAAACAAGTAGAAATTTCTCAAGAAATGAAAAAGTGCTTTGATATAACGGAAGATACATTATCTCCAAATGATTTGATTCGATATTTGCTCAAGGCAAAAGTGGATTTCATATGGAATGGAGGAATTGGCACCTTTGTTAAGGCAAAAAGTGAAAGCCATGGCATGGTTGGCGATAAAGCAAATGATGAATTAAGAGTAAACGGTCATGATATTAGAGCTTCTATGTTTATAGAGGGTGGCAACCTTGGTTGCACGCAGCTTGGAAGGGTAGAATACGCTAAAATAGGTGGGTATATCAATGCAGATTTTATTGATAATTCAGCAGGAGTAATATGTTCTGATCTTGAAGTTAACATCAAGATTGCTTTTGTTGCAATTATGAAAGAAGGGGGAATTTCCTTGGAAAAAAGGAATGAAATACTGGCTAGCATGATAGATGAAGTTGCATCTAAGGTACTTGAAAACCATAACAGGATTGAAACAAAAGCATTGCTTCTTGAGTGCTTGCAAGCTAAAGAAAAGTTGGAGCAGCACCATAAATTATTACTCAGTTTAGAGAAATTTGGGCTGCTAAACCGAGATGTAGAATTTCTTCCAGCTGAAGAAGAGGTAGCAAGAATGTTAACTGATGGAGAAGGTTTCTGTTCTCCTCAGCTTTCTGTTCTGATGTCTTATGCAAGAACAGCAATAAAAAATGAAGTTATACACTCTGAGCTACCTGAAAAAGATTTTTTGTGCCGTGATTACTTACTAAATTACTTTCCACAAAGGATGGTAACAGAGTTCAAGGATTCCATATTGAAACACCAACTTTGTAGGGAAATTATTTCTACTTGCATTACAAACGATGTAGTAAATAGGATGGGCTGTATATTTATTAATAATTTGGTTGAGAGTACTGGAATTAAAGTACATGAAGCAGTTAACATATATATCGTTGTTAATCACCTATATAATTTAAGTAGCCTTTGGCAGAAAATTGATGAATTGGATGGAAAAATTGATGTTGATTCATATTTGCAAGTAGTGAGAAGTGTGCAAAAATTTATTGGTAGGGTATCATTTTGGTTAGTAAAAAATCTTGGTAAGCTTAATCTTGTAGAACTAGATGGTGTTACAAAATTTAGGGGTGCAATTGAAACTTTAGGCCATGATATTTTAGATGAGCACCTATTAGAGGTCTATAATCATGGATTAGCTTCTTTGTTAGAGCTTAACATAAATAAAGATCTAGCAAAAAGGGTTGCTGATCTACGTATTCTTATTTATGCGCTGGACGTTATATCTGTTGCTGAGCAGACATCTTTGTCCATCCTTGAGGCTGGTAGAATATACTTTGAATTAAAGTCGCTGCTAAGATTTGATATGATTAGAACAGTTGCTGGCAAGATGAAAAGCCATTCTTCCTATTGGGATCGCAGCTTAATTAATGATTTATTAGATGATTTAAGCAATTATCAACATAAGCTAGCTGTTAAAGTTATAAAAGCTACTGATAATCATGTAGACAAGGTTCAAACTTGGGCTATTAATGATAAGGATTATATAGAGTGCTACAATAGCTTTTTAGATGAGATGGTCGCTTATAAACTTGATTTAAGTAAATTAATACTCATAATCAGAAGAGTTAAAATACTTGCTTCATAGGAAAAATGTTTAATATAGGTCTGTCAGAAGTTTTAGTTGTAGCTTTAGTGAGTATAATTGTTCTTGATAAAAGTAAAGTACCTGTATTTCTTAATCTTATTAAAAATATATATAGGTATTTCTGGGTTGTAAAATCAAGAGTTAGGAAATTGTTGAAGGATACCGGAATTAAAGAATTATATGAAGAGCATAACGTTGAAAAAGTCAATTACATAATTGGTGAAGATGGCAAGCTTTATCCTACTTACAATGTAGATAGTACAAAAAATGACAGCAAAAATCCTAGTAGTAGATGATATACCATCTAATGTTAAGCTTTTGGAGGCTCAGCTAAAAGCAGAGTACTATACAGTTATTGTAGCTTATGATGGCGAGGAGGCGATAGATTTAGTAGCGGAACAGCAGCCAGATATTATCTTACTTGATGTCATGATGCCAAAAATGAGTGGTTTTGAGGTTTGTAAGAAGCTAAAGAATGATCCCTTAACGACTTATATTCCAATAATTATGGTAACTGCGCTGCATGACACTCATGATAGAGTGGAAGGAATTAATGCTGGTGCGGATGACTTTCTAACTAAGCCGATAGATGAAACTGCTTTATCTGCAAGAATTAAGTCTCTTGTGCGCTTAAAGATGATAATAGATGAGTTGTGCTTGAGAGGAGAAACTAATGCTGAGATTGGTGGAGTAGCAGAAAGCAGTATTATGGATTATTCTAATCAGATTTTTGATGCTAACATACTTGTTGTAGATGAGGACACCTTTCAAGCAGAGCAGATACACAATGTTCTAAAGCAACGCTTCAGATCAATTAAAATACTGCACGATCCAAAAGAAGCATTAAAGGTTGGTATTAAGGATAATTACGACCTGATTATTTCTGACATGCAGTTTTCAAAAACTGACGGCCTACGGTTGTGTTCTAAGTTTCGTAGTAAAGTAGAAACACGTTATACACCAATTCTGATCCTTTCTGAAGATTATGATAAAAGCAATTTAGTAAAGGCACTTGATGTAGGTGCTAATGATTATTTAACAGTACCTTTAGATGAGAGTGAATTAATAGCTAGGGTTAATTTGCAAGTGAAACGCAAAAGGTATCAAGATGCCTTGAGAATGAATTTATTTAATAATGTGGAAATGTCTATAAAGGATCCATTAACTAACTGTTATAATAGAAGATATTTTGATGCACACTTAAGAAATATTGTTAAGGATTCTGTGGAAAAAGATAGAAGTTTATCTCTTATGATACTTGATATAGATTATTTTAAGATGGTGAATGATAACTTTGGGCATAATGCTGGAGATGAACTTTTAAAGGAAATACAGAAAAGAATTTCTGAAAATATCAGAGTGACAGATTTATTAGCTAGGTTTGGTGGTGAGGAATTTGTTGTTGTAATGCCAGATACCAATGTATCAGATGCGTATACTATTGCAGAGAGAATAAGGAAAATTATTGCCAAAGAACCTTTTATACTTGTGGATAAAAATACAACCCATAATTTAACTGTGAGCATTGGAATTTCAGCAATGCAAAGATCTGACCTTGATGATGTTAAAAAATTTATAGTACGTGCTGACAAATATTTATATAAAGCAAAAAACAGTGGTAGAAATAGAGTGGTTACTGGTTGAAGTTCTTTTAAATAAGTAGTAACTAAGATTCAAATGATAGCATAAAATTTCTCAACTCCGGAAATTTCGCATTTAACTGCAGAAATAGATATTTATTTAAAAAATACCCTGTAATTTTTAACCCTAGTCTGAATTCTTGATATGAGTAGCTATTTTGTAGGTTGTTATTGTATACATCATGCAACATCTGTGGAAAAGGTAGTAATTTATCTGCATAACAGTCACCTACTTTTTTTGACACTGCTCTACCAGTTTTTGGAGAAATAAATTGTAGATTTTCTTTCACACCTGTTACAGCACATTTTGATAGGTCTAACTTAAATCCAAGTTGCGTAAGAAGCAGAAGCTCTAAGTTAAGGTAATGACTTTGCCAAAACTGGCTATTATGTTTTATTACATCGATGAAGTGTCTAAAATTATCATACAACTTGATGCAGGATTCACTTTCTGGAAGCACTTTTTCTAATATAGACGAGAAAGAAACAATAGCAATGCTTTTTAACCTATCTTGAAAGAAATGATGAAATGGAGATTCAATCAATTCGCACTTTAAAAAACCTAGATTTTCAGGTAGCTTAGCACTCCATTCTGCATGTAATAGATTACTTATTTGAAACTTATAATTGCTATTGTTTGTTAACCTAGTTAATCCTCTGCACTTTCCATGATTTTTTGTAAATAGAGAAAGAATTAAATTTTTATCACCGTATTTTTTAACAGCTATAATAACACCTTCATCTTTCCATCTCATTTAGAGTATATTGACCATATGATATTATAGAGATAATAAAATTAGTGTAGCAAATTTGAGTTTAAGTCAACTGAAATATATTGACTTTATGTGCAATATTAGCTTTAAACCAGTAAAACAAGCTGCTTAACATATGCGCCCTCTCTATTTTAATTATATTCTTCTTTTGTCTCTATGTTGTTTTTTGCTTTTTTCAATGAAAGCCCAAACGAATGATTCATCAGTTATTCCTATACCACAAAGAAAAAAAGAATTAGTTGAGTTAGTACAACCGAGGCAAATTATTGAAATACAGGAAATTGATGAGGGTATTCCAATTCCCAAAAGAAAAAAGGGTGTAGAAAGAAAACTAAGAGAAGACATCAAAGAGGTGAAAAATGAAATAAGAGATAAGAAAAATATTGAGAACAAAGATGATGAATTGGCTGTAACAGAAATTATTAATTCTATAAGGGATAAACTGACAGAGTGTTGGAGCATTCCTGAGGGCATAGTTTATAAAGAAAATTTTAGTATAAAAATTAACTTATTATTATCCAGTAAAGGCGAGATCGTTGTAGCCAACGTAGCAGATAGTAGTTCTTATCAAAATAATCCTCTTTTTAGATCAGCAGCAGATAATGCAATGCGTGCAGTGTATAAATGTAGCCCGTTAATTGGCTTACCTGCTGAGCATCATCACATTTGGCGCGAAGTCACGTTAGATTTTATTCTAAATAGGTGAATTTACGTTACCTGAATTAGTTACTTGTGATGAAAAATAGATCAGCAAATTTTCAATCAACAACAGCTAAAGACCTTTCTGCAACGTTGATTTCTCTTATATCTGTAACTTCGTCATTCTGATTAAACGAAATTTGCAGAGACTTACTACTGTACTTCCTTTTTCCCAAGAAGTTAGCTTGTTTAATTTTATATGAGACATAGTACCAAACATTTTCGTCGAACTTTGATACTAATGTTGGCAATCCTAAAGTATGAACCACTTTTTCTCTATCATCACCTACTTTTATTTTGCTCCACAGTTCAACATTAATGCCAGGAACTCCGTGATTATAGATAGTGTGCATGCAGCCTACTGAAAACAGCAAAACAGAAAATATTAATACTCGCATTTTGTCAATTAGTTATTTGAAATCATAATACACTGATAAACTATCTGTCGTCAAATTTCAAAAAAGTTAAATTGACTGATTCTCAATATCATTTAATATAATATTTACTTCAAAATAATTAGGTACCTTATGTCATTGCTAGAAGCAGATCCAATATACAAGCCTTTTAATTATCCTTGGGCATATGATGCATGGTTGCAGCAACAAAGGATACACTGGATACCTGAAGAAGTTCCGCTTGCTGATGATGTGAAAGATTGGAAAACTAAACTTTCTAATGTAGAGAAAAATTTATTGACCCAGATTTTTAGGTTTTTTACTCAAGCAGATATTGAAGTAAATAATTGCTATATGAGGCATTATTCAAATATATTTAAGCCAACAGAAATATGTATGATGCTTGCAAGCTTTTCCAATATGGAGACTATACACATTGCAGCCTATTCATACCTTCTAGATACGATTGGCATGCCAGAAAGTGAATATCAAGCATTCTTAAAATATGATGCTATGAGAAAGAAGTATGAATACATGTTAGAATTTGAGGAAAGTAAAAAGCACGATAAAAAACATGTTGCTAAAACTTTAGCAGTATTTGGTGCCTTCACTGAAGGATTGCAGTTATTTGCATCATTTGCAATTTTGCTCAATTTTCAACGGTTTGGAAAAATGAAAGGTATGGGGCAAATAATTGCTTGGTCAGCACGTGACGAAACCTTGCACACCAATTCAATTATCAATTTGTTCAATACGTTTATTAAAGAGAATAATGAAATTTGGAATGACGAGTTCAAAGAAGAATTATATTCTGCATGTCGCACTATTGTTGAACTTGAAGATGAATTTATAAGTCTTGCTTTTGATTTAGGAGATGTTGAAGGGCTATCTGCAGAGGAAGTGCGCAATTATATACGTTACATAGCAAACAGAAGGTTAACGCAATTAGGTCTTAAATCTATATATAATGTTAAAGATAACCCTATTCCGTGGCTTGATGAAATACTAAATGGCGTGGAACATACAAATTTCTTTGAAAATAGAGTAACAGAGTATAGCCGTGCAGCAACTCAAGGCACTTGGGAGGAAGCTTTTGCTAAAAACGATACAAAAAGTGAATAGCAGTAACTTCACCCTTTTTTATCGTTTCAACGGAAGCTTGCGATACATATCAAAGGTGGAAGGAGGAAGAATTTGATATAAATCATCTATTTAGCTTAGAGAAAAGAGAGTATAGATATAAAGTTACATTATTGCATGTAATAGTTGGAGATTTTGATTGCTTAGAGGAGGAGAAGAAGAAGTTAATACGATATCTATTAGACAAAGGTGCTAATGTTAATGCACGAGATTCTTTTGGAAAAACTCCTTTGCACAATAGTCATGACAAAGAGGTAACACAAATTTTACTTAGATGCAGGTGCTAATCTTTTTATAAAGGATCATTATGGAATGACTGCAAGAAAACATGCCCGTGATGAATCAAAGCAGCTTTTAAAAAAGGCAGAAGATAAATACAAGCAATAAAGCAATGAAATTTGGTGCTATTGTTGGTATTACGGCTGGAGTGGGAGTTGGTAATGGACTTTTTGCTGCTGCTGGTCTTTTATCGGCTTTTATTGGCGCAGCTGTTGCTATAGCAATAGGGTTTGTTGTTTTTGGTATTACATATGCAATGTCAAAGCAGGTTCCTAGTGAGAAGCTAGATAGCGTTGATGCAGAACAAAAAGCTAGTACAGCGGCAAGTATGGTAGTGTAGTTAAGTAAAAAAAGGAAGAAGAGACTTCTTCCTCTTTTCTCCAAATTTTTTATATATAATTGAGAATAAAAAAACTGTGGATAACTCTGAAAAAGATCAAAAAAGACATCAAAAAGAGTATGATTAGATTGAAATATTTACAGAAAAACTTACTCAATTGATAAATATCTTAACGCTTTTTAAGAAAAGACAAATAGAGGGTCGTATTGGAGCTAAAGGTTGAAATTTTAAGTGCTTCTTAATACTTAAAGAGGTACTTTAATAGTTCCTTTTAAGTACTAATCCGGAGGTTCGATAGGTTGTTGTTTAAAAGATTGGGAAATAGTTTTATTAGTATTGAAAATTACATAATATACATTATGGAAAATATAAGAAACACAAGCTTTCAGCAAGAGAAAATTCAATTTTTGCTCTTCTCAAACAGCATAAAAAAGTGCCTGTTGAACCTCCAGATTAATGCTCAAAAATGTTCAATTGATACTTTAAAAGTATTACTTTAAAAATACCTAAAGTATCACTTCAAAAGCACTTAAAAATTTTATCTTTTAGGAAAAATTTTCCAAGACTACCCCCTTATTGGCTTTTGTTAGAAAAATATTAAAATTATAACCAAATATGTAATCTTTTATATAATTGTATTAGCTTGGCTCCCTTAATGGTTGTTTCTTTTTTTTAAAAAATATTAAAATAAATATAACTTTTTAGAGTTATCCACAGTTCTTTTGCTTTCAATTATATATATATTAGTATTTGGAGATCATATTTATTATAGATCTCCGAAGTACTCATAATGTGTAAAATATGTATTTCTCTGGGTTATCAACTTAGTTATTAACAATTCTGTGAATAACTAAAACAAGAAAAAGGGGCTTCTAATCAAATGGAAATAGTGTCATTCTTTAAAGAACGACGCTAAAAACATTGTTTCTGTTCGAGCAATGGGTTACACCTATTATCAGATCTAGGTACCCTGAATAGGATTAAGGGTACCTAACGAAGTAAAAAACTTGGAGAAAAGGAAGAAGTCTTTTCTTCCTTTTACTTAATTTGGCTGAGGCAAACCTTGTTCTGTTGCCGACCTTGATGTGTCAGGATTTTCTATCTTAGTAGATACTGCATATGTAATACCACCAGCAATAAGTCCAGTGAGTACAGCAGCAGCTACAACTATACCAACTAAAACCAGTATTGGTAATGCAACACCAGCAGCAAAAAGTCCACCACCAACTGCTAATGCAGCTACAACACCACAAACACTACCAACTTTCATTGCCTTATACTTGTATTTATCCTCTGCCTTTTTTAAAAGCTGCTTTCTTTCTTTATCATAGGTACAATCTCTTGCAGTCCTTCCATAATGATCCTTTATAAAAGGATTAGCACCTGCATCTAGTAAAATTTGTATTACCTCTTTGTAACAACTCTCGTGCAAAGGAGTGTTTCCACAAGAATTTCGTTTATTAACATTAGCACCTGCATCTAGTAAAATTTGTGTTACCTCTTTTTCATGACTCTTGTGCAAAGGAGTGTTTCTAAAAGAATCTAGTGCATTAACATTAGCACCTTCGTCTAATAGATATCGTATTAACTTCTTCTTTTCCTTCTCTAAGTAATCAAAATCTCCAAATCAAATTCCTTCTCCTTCCACTCTTTATATGCATGTTTATATTTTTCTTGCAAGAAGTTTTTAAATAGATCCAGATTATGATCATTCAACACACTTTCCCTAAACCAGGATAAAAGCTCTCTTTTTCTAATAGCCATAATATTTATAAAAACACTAATACTTTAATTATTATACATTTAAGCAAGAAAATCAAGAATTTAACTAGTATCACAAACATTCAAACAAGAAAAAGGTGCTTTTACCCGAATAGATATTTTATAACGTCTTAATGCTAACTCCACCGACATATAAATTTGCGTGGCTTTTTCCAGTATTAAGCAATGCAAGTCCAATATTGTCGACACTAGAGCGTAGTTCTCCTACTTCTTCATTATGTTCACTGATTACTTTAGTGCCAATATTTGGAAGTGCATTTTTTCCCTCAACAAGGTAAAGTTTCCTTCTGAATTTTTCTTGTCTGCTCATTCGATTTACAACTTCCTGACCTATATAGCACCCTTTATTAAAGCTTATACCATTTATCTTATCGATTAAATATTGCAGCGGAAATGATGAATTTTGCACCATATCTTTTGCTCCATCTGGGACAAGGTTTTTAATTCTAACTTTTTCATACTGAATAAAATCTCCAACCGGTTCTTTTATTTCATCTTCATGTATGATCCTCATTCCTAGCAGCTTGTGCCTTGGATCTTGAAAAATAACTTGTGACTTACTACTACACTTCGCCAACTTAGCATCAAACAAAACTCCAACCTTATATAGTGAACTAATGTCTTTAATCCTCACTCTAAGGTAAGTTTTGAGCAAGTCTAATTTTTCAATTATTTGCTGTAGATGGGCATTTTCACACTCCAAATAAATATATTTATCATGCTCAATGAGGAAAAAATCGTACAGATATTTTCCCTGAGGATTGAGTAATAAAGAGTAAATTGCCTGCTGGCTACTTAGTTTATTAATATCATTTGTTATAACACCCTGAAGAAAATCTCTCGTATCTGGTCCGTATAAAGATATTAGACTACGGTTTGCTAGCGGTATGTAACCCATAAAACTTCTGTTCAAACCTTAAATTATACACTTTTACTAACTCCAACCCTTGAAATGTAACCTTTAGATGACTACATAGAATTGTAGGTTAATCTATTAATGAGGAAACATAAATGTCAAGTGTAAATTTGAATGTATTAGATGATAATGTGCTAATAAAGCCTATTACTGAAGAAAAACAAGGTGGAATTGTACTACCATCAAGTGCTGAAAAGAAGCCTACTAAAGGTGAAGTTATAGCAATTGGTAGTGGTTCACGCAACTCAAGCGGAGAGCGTATAGCTTTAACTGTAAAAACTGGTGATAAGGTTTTCTACAGGCAGTGGGCTGGAACAGAAGTAGAGCATGATAATGAAAAGTATGTCGTGATGAAGGAGTCAGACCTACTTGCTGTTATCAAGTAGGTATTCCTATTTTACTAAACTAATGCGCTATATAGTGCATTATGTATTTTAATATTCTAAATTTTTTATTAATTTAAGGAGTGATAAAAATGGCTAACATAGTAGTATCAGGCGAACAGTTACAAGAAGCCTTTCGTGAAGTTGCAGCAATGGTTGACTCAACGGTGGGAGCAACTGCAGGGCCTAGGGGAAATACAGTAGGAATTAGCAAGCCATATGGTGGACCAGAGGTCACAAAGGATGGCTATAAGGTAATGAAAGGTATAAAGCCTGAAAAACCATTACACTCTGCGATAGTAAGCACCATTGCTCAAAGTGCTTCTCAGTGTAATGACAAAGTTGGTGATGGTACCACAACATGCTCAATACTGACTAGCAATATGATAATGGAAGCTTCAAAGTCAATTGCAGCTGGAAATGATCGTATTTGTATCAAAAATGGAATACAGAAGGCAAAAGATGTGATATTAAAGGAGATTACATCAATGTCTCGCACAATTTCTTTAGAGAAAATGGATGAAGTTGCACAAGTTGCAATAATTTCTGCAAATGGTGATAAAGCTATTGGTAATAACATTGCTGATGCTGTTAAAAAAGTTGGAAAAGAAGGCGTAATCACTGTTGAAGAGAGTAAGGGTTCAAAAGAATTAGAAGTTGAACATACAACTGGTATGCAGTTTGACCGTGGTTATCTCTCTCCATACTTTGTTACAAATAATGAAAAGATGAGCGTGGAGCTTGATGATCCATATTTGCTGATTACAGAAAAAAAACTTAATATTATTCAACCTTTACTTCCTATTCTTGAGGCTATTTTTAAGTCTGGTAAACCTTTGTTTATCATTGCAGAAGATGTTGAAGGTGAAGCATTAAGCACTTTAGTGATCAACAAATTACGTGGTCTAAAAGTTGCTGCAGTAAAAGCTCCAGGTTTTGGTGATAGGAGAAAGGAGATGCTCGAAGACATAGCAGCTTTAACAGGTGCTAAGTATGTCATAAAAGATGAGCTTGGAATCAAGATGGAAGATTTAACTCTTGAAGATCTTGGTACTGCCAAAAATGTTAAAATCACTAAAGACAATACTACAATTGTCAGCGAAAATAGCACCTCTGACAGAGTGAAAGCTAGAATTGAGCAGATTAAATCTCAGATTGAAACTTCAACCTCTGATTATGATAAAGAAAAGCTAAGAGAACGTTTAGCAAAATTATCAGGGGGTGTTGCTGTGCTCAAAGTTGGTGGAGCAACCGAAGTAGAAGTAAAAGAACGCAGAGATAGAGTTGAAGATGCACTTCACGCAACAAGAGCTGCAATTGAAGAAGGTATAGTTCCCGGTGGTGGAGTTGCACTTCTTTACGCTGCATCTGCTCTTGATAAGCTAAAAGCTTCAAGCGATGAAGAGCAAATAGGTATCAACATTGTCAAAAAAGTTCTCAGTGCTCCAATCAAAAGATTGGTTAAAAATGCTGGTCTTGAATCTGCTGTTATAATTGACTATTTGATTAATCAGAATGATAAAGAGCTTATATACAACGTTGAGGCTATGAACTACGCTAATGCATCAACAGCTGGTGTAATTGATCCGGCAAAAGTAGTTCGTATTGCTTTTGAAACGGCAGTGTCTGTAGCAAGCGCACTTATTACTACTGAATCTATGATAGTTGATCTACCAAACAAAGAAGAAAATGCTTCATCACCTATGGGTGCAGGAGCAATGGGCGGAATGGGTGGATTCTAAGTAAACAAGAGCCTTGGAGCAACTTGCTCCAAGGTATCTTTCTAGTTCTAAAAGGTCTTACATTTATAAAGGAAATAAATTTGTGATTTTCTATGCAAAGCCACTACTATTTATATTTGTTACGTCTCTTTAATATTATAACTGCTTAAAAATAAAAAAATAATATATGAAAGTTATAATTGCTACTATATTTGTATTAGCATAATATTATATTAACAAATGATTTATATAATATTTTTATTATAATAGATAGAACTTAAATTATTTTCTTCATAAATAGAGTATTTATGAAAATACGTATATACTCAATCCTACTTTTACTTTTTTCTTGCACTCAATTGTGCGCTGAAGAAGAAGTTGCAAAATTTGATCTGCTCAATGGTAAGGTAAATAAAGCAAACCTTACCATTGAAGGCGCAATAAAGGTTACAATAAAACCAGGTTGGCATATATATTACAAAGACCCTGGAGATTTCGGCCTTCCTACTTCCTTTGACTGTCAGGGTAACATATCAAATATAGATATTCATTGGCCTACTCCCAAGGAACATGAAGATAAAGTTGGGGAAGTTACATTTGTTAGTAACATATATGAAGATATGGTGTTATTTCCCTTTAAAAACAATATCATTCCAAATCAGGAATACGCTGATATTAACTTTCATATAAAGTACGCAATATGTAAAGATAGGTGTATCCCTAAAAATGCCGAGATAAAAACCAGTCAACCACTAAAGGATTTTATAGATTCTGATATCAATAAACTCATAAATGAGTGGTATGAAAAATAGAGCTCCCAGCGAGCAAGTGATAGTTATACGATAGCTTAAAAATGTTATTCCTGTCCCTGAATTTTCCAATAAAGATCTTTCCAAAAATTTCGATCATGAAGCCTTTTGGTCCCCAAAAGGCTTCATTTCAATCAATAACGAAAATTATGACTTTGAAAGAGCTGCTTGCTTATTAACTCCTGTAGTAATTTGTATGCTTTCCACACTTGTTGGAGGATAAAATCCTTTTATTCTTGTAATAGTTTAGACTTGATCTGACAGGCATGAATTAACTGACAGAAGAATTAACAAAGTCAAAACCAAAATCAGCATCCTGTTTAATGCTATCAATATTTTTCTGATAAGCAATATGCATACTATCAAAAAAGGTTTG
>NZ_JAFEVF010000018.1:0-17234 GCF_048054115.1 Wolbachia endosymbiont of Nasonia vitripennis
TCTTACTTTGTTTGCTTGTCAGATCAAGTCTAAACTATTACACCTTACTGTTGTTGAATATGTAGCAAGGTATTTAGGTTTAGAAGAATTTAAGTCATCATGGAGATGCTCATTTTTTGATCGATACTATGAACAGTAAGGTCATAACTATGCGATTTTATATGCAACAGCATCTGAAATTCTTAACCCTATTTTTTCTTATTTCCTCAATAAATTTCGTTTAGTTAATCAGCTAAACGCAGTAATTAAACATCATCCAGACGTAGGTAAAGGAGATTTTATTTTTCATTATAATCGAGGAAATAATATTATGGGTGCCACTGCTTATAACAATGTTAAAGCAGAAAAAGTATTGAAATAAAGCGGTTAGTGAAATATGTAATGCATTTGGTTCTAAATGAATATGGTGTAAAGCATGTGATTGTTGCAAATGTGACTGAGGTTGGTTTGATACTAGCTTTAATAAAGACGAAAAGCAAGAGAGCTGGCTGCAAAGCTTACACAGAGTTTCAATACAAAATTAGCTAATGATTTAGATTATATGAAGAAAGGTGCAGATCTTGAAATAAAAGCATTCGATCTTAATTCTAAAATGAAAAGTATGCTTGGTAAATATAAGAGCAAAGGGTTAAATGATCGAGATGCATACCTATCAAACATCGTAGACCAGTTTGGGGGAGGGTGATTTGGAAAAAGTATAAAGATACTCTTGTTGATATTTAAAGGAAGGCTTGATACTTACTATAATTCTGGATGCAGCACAGAAATACTAAAGGATTATTTCTTTTTTGATTATTTTTATCCAACTGCAGAACCTTATTGTGAAGTTGGTAATGAAATGTATGAGTTGATAAAAAATTAGATTTCTTTTAAACATCTTTACGGTTTGTAGTAACTATCTGCGTAGCTGAATGATAAAGGGAGGGGGGTAAACAAAGTAATCTAAAATATAGAGAAAATACAACGGTGCTTGATACATAGCTATTGCGATTTTATCCTCTTTTTGTCATTTTAGTGCTACAATGACATTCTGCGAGTGAAGTTTATTCTTTGATATATTAACTATAAATATAGAGAAGTCTTACTAAATAAAAAGGTAAAAGGAACCTATGAGTAGTGAAATTTTGACTCTATATTACTGTAAGTGGTGCTGTAATAATGTTCTAACAAGCGCGACTTGGCTGAGTATAGAAAAAATTTAAAAAACCGCTATAATTTTACGTAATCTACCAATAAACACCTAAGTTTTTACTGGATTTTGTGATTGATCCTACAGTCAAAAACAAATTTTGAGTCATAAATACTTTTAGTGCCATAATAAAATAGGGAGGTTTGTCAAGTAAAGTTCTTTATTTCATCAGATGCGCTGCCAAATTGTTATGCAAGCAAGTTTTTTAGTTTTCGTATATCCGAAGTAATTCTTGTGCATTGGCCTTGATTAGAGTCGGACATTCTCTATCATTTAATAATGAATGCAATATTTCAATTGCACCTTTAATGTCGTTACTGTGTATCTTTACTATAGCGATAGCTTCTTGGCTTGAATAAGGGTACACTGCATTTGATTCTAAATTACTAATTTTATCTCTATTTGTTTTTTCACCGCTGGAGTGAAGTAAGCTCATTACTTCTAAGTATTGTGCTAACTCACGCAAAACATCAGGAGCATCTTTATCGTCTGCCAAATCATTATAAATAATAGATGCTGTGTCTGTTGGCATTGAATCTGAGATATGATTGAATGCGCGTTCAAAATTTGCTAAATACTCCCAATTTGAATCTATTTCTTCTAGCAGTGACTTATTATCTTTTTTTAAGAATAATACTTCGTAAAACTTGTCACCTGCAGTTATAGATTGTTTTGTGTTATCAATGTTGCGCAATAAGTATAATGTGATGCCAACTAACATTGGCGCGAGTGCAAGCAGAAAGATGTATTTTTTCATGGTAATATTCCAAATAGTTATATATTTATACATTAATGCTTTTGATTTGCAAAAACATATTGACATAGTGATTATATCACATAATAATATTCTTAGAGTTGTTTGAATAGTTGGAGATTAAAATATTTCTAAAGTAGAAATAAAGACAGCAGTATTAAGCTAAATTATTTTTTGTCGGATTTATCCGATGTACCCTCAACCTTTTATAGGTTGAAGTCTAAATTTGAGAGTTTGATCCTGGCTCAGAATGAACGCTGGCGGCAGGCCTAACACATGCAAGTCGAACGGAGTTATATTGTAGCTTGCTATGGTATAACTTAGTGGCAGACGGGTGAGTAATGTATAGGAATCTACCTAGTAGTACGGAATAATTGTTGGAAACGGCAACTAATACCGTATACGCCCTACGGGGGAAAAATTTATTGCTATTAGATGAGCCTATATTAGATTAGCTAGTTGGTGGAGTAATAGCCTACCAAGGCAATGATCTATAGCTGATCTGAGAGGATGATCAGCCACACTGGAACTGAGATACGGTCCAGACTCCTACGGGAGGCAGCAGTGGGGAATATTGGACAATGGGCGAAAGCCTGATCCAGCCATGCCGCATGAGTGAAGAAGGCCTTTGGGTTGTAAAGCTCTTTTAGTGAGGAAGATAATGACGGTACTCACAGAAGAAGTCCTGGCTAACTCCGTGCCAGCAGCCGCGGTAATACGGAGAGGGCTAGCGTTATTCGGAATTATTGGGCGTAAAGGGCGCGTAGGCTGGTTAATAAGTTAAAAGTGAAATCCCGAGGCTTAACCTTGGAATTGCTTTTAAAACTATTAATCTAGAGATTGAAAGAGGATAGAGGAATTCCTGATGTAGAGGTAAAATTCGTAAATATTAGGAGGAACACCAGTGGCGAAGGCGTCTATCTGGTTCAAATCTGACGCTGAAGCGCGAAGGCGTGGGGAGCAAACAGGATTAGATACCCTGGTAGTCCACGCTGTAAACGATGAATGTTAAATATGGGAAGTTTACTTTCTGTATTACAGCTAACGCGTTAAACATTCCGCCTGGGGACTACGGTCGCAAGATTAAAACTCAAAGGAATTGACGGGGACCCGCACAAGCGGTGGAGCATGTGGTTTAATTCGATGCAACGCGAAAAACCTTACCACTTCTTGACATGGAAATCATACCTATTCGAAGGGATAGGGTCGGTTCGGCCGGATTTTACACAAGTGTTGCATGGCTGTCGTCAGCTCGTGTCGTGAGATGTTGGGTTAAGTCCCGCAACGAGCGCAACCCTCATCCTTAGTTGCTATCAGGTAATGCTGAGTACTTTAAGGAAACTGCCAGTGATAAGCTGGAGGAAGGTGGGGATGATGTCAAGTCATCATGGCCTTTATGGAGTGGGCTACACACGTGCTACAATGGTGTCTACAATGGGCTGCAAGGTGCGCAAGCCTAAGCTAATCCCTAAAAGACATCTCAGTTCGGATTGTACTCTGCAACTCGAGTACATGAAGTTGGAATCGCTAGTAATCGTGGATCAGCATGCCACGGTGAATACGTTCTCGGGTCTTGTACACACTGCCCGTCACGCCATGGGAATTGGTTTCACTCGAAGCTAATGGCCTAACCGCAAGGAAGGAGTTATTTAAAGTGGGATCAGTGACTGGGGTGAAGTCGTAACAAGGTAGCAGTAGGGGAATCTGCAGCTGGATTACCTCCTTAGGCTTTGTACGTAATTCACCATTTCAAATAATAGTGTCATTATGTACTATACTGCTGTCTTTACTTCTACTTTATTTTTTAATTTCTCGATAACGAAATTTTATGAGTAACAGGCCTCTTTCCCCGCATTTACAAATATATAAAGTACAAGTTACTAGTTTTTTTTCTATTATGCATAGATTGACTGGTATCTTGCTATTTCTTTTATTAATCATACTTTCTTGGTATTTTATATTATATGTTTACTCCCCTAAGTTAATTATAGTAAGGTGCTTAAATGCATTATTGTTCACTCCTGTTGCTAAATTAGCTTATATCTTATGCTTTGTAAGCTTTATGTATCATTTTCTTAATGGTATTCGTCATTTATTGTGGGATGCTGGGCTTAATTTAGAAATTGCTAGTGTTTTAAAAAGTGCTATATTACTAACAATAATGCTATTTCTTTCTACTATGGCTTTTTTATTTATATTTATATGAGTCAATCTGTAAATTCAGTACATCATTGGTGGATCCAGCGTGTTTCTGCGGTGATTTTGTTATTTTTATTTCCTTGGTTTATTTACTCATTTTCTTGCACATTTTATGTTGATAGCCCTTTATCTTTTAATGAAAAATTATTTCAGGCTATTAATCATCCACTAGAGCTTTTGTTTTTTGTTATACTGGTGTTTTGCATTTTTTGGCATGCAGTTCTTGGAATGCAGGTAGTGTGTGAAGATTATATAGACAGCGTACCTCTAAGGATTTTTACAATTACATGCATGAAATACTTATCAAGCATTACTTATATAGTCCTTGCTTTTACGACTTTTTTCTTTTATAGGCATATTTTCTTGTAAAGTTGCCAGTTCTATGTTAATATATTATTAGTGTACTAGTTTTATTATTGAACTATAGCGATTTTGGTTTAGCAATATGTTAGAGACATTGAAAAAGTGGGGAATAGACCTTACGCTAAAGGTGAAGGATCTATTTAGTTCATCTGAGTCTCAAGTTTATGTCAAAGACCTTAGAAAGGTAATGATATATGAGGATGGACGAAAGTGTCAATATCCAAAAAATTATGATCAGATTGTAGATTCTGGGAGAGTTGTAAAAAAAAATGACAAGCTTGTAAAAGATAAAGACGGAAATCCAGAGTACCAGCTTATATATAATGAATACAAATTTGATCTAGCCTTGGTTAAGGAAATTGATAAAAAATCTTACTTTACTATTGACTTTTTAGTTAGTAAAGGTAGGCGTGAGGTTAATGATTATAGTAAATTTTATAAGCCATTTAAGTTTTCAAAAATAGATCTTGAAAAACACTTGCCGGTCTTTGAGGTTGATACTAAGTTACTTAGATTAACTAATTCTTCTTTTCTTGCTAAAAAAGGTTGCTTCATCAATGATGACACGGGAGAAGTTGATGAGAAAGATAGAGATGAAAAAGGAAGAAATGGAAAATTACTATACGCTAGTGATTACAAGAAGCTAAGCACCCATTTTTCAGAAATTAGAGATCAGGATGGTAATCTAGAGCTAGATAAAAGTCTTATATCTGTTTCTATCGTTTTTGCTACAAGCTTGGCTAAAGTTTGTACTAAATTGTTGACCTCTCTTCCTATAAAGTTAGGGGAGTATTTAATAAGCGAACAAAACCCAATTGCAAAGTCTTTTGGCTATCTTTTGTTCACCCCTGCAATGGCAGTAAAAAATTTAGTGAATATGGGAGCTACCATACTTAAGGCTCCAATTTTATTGTTTGTAGCAAATGAGAAAAAGTATGGTGATGCTTATCTTACTATGTGGAAACACCAATTGAAAGAATGTTGGAAAGAAGTAAAAAGCGACTTTAATGTTGTTACAAATGGGGAAAGGCCAAAGCCGAAGCAGAAGGATCATAAGCCACTTAGCATAGCGGGTACATGGAAAGAGCTTAACGCTAGAAAATCAGATATTGAAAAAAACTTAGAGAAGGGGTTGAGCAAAAATAGTGAAAGTATAGATAAATCTAGAGAACTAGGTGTTGGAGAAAGCTTAAAGGAAAAGTTGCAAAACAAAACTGATGAAAAAGTAGCTGCAGCCGTTAATCAAAAAAGCAACACTCCTCATATTGATAGAGAGATAGAAAGAAGACAAGACTCATCACGAAATGTAGGGACTCCATCACGCTCGTAGTCAACCATCACTTTAAATTACTTTTTACTTTAATCATCTCACAATAAAAACTTGCATGCATTTTGCCGTTAGTATAAGATATTAATCAAATAATTAATATCTTAATTAAATGCGCCCTGTAATACTGTGTGGTGGTAGTGGCAGCAGACTTTGGCCTCTATCTAAGCCAAAGCAATTTCAGAAAATATTTAGTCAGAATACTATGTTTCACAACACTTTGTTGAGGCTAAAAGGCGATTATATGCCACCCATCATTACCACAAATTATACAATATGAGTCATTATTGATGCAGGAATTACATGCATTACAGGAATGTAAAGTAGTTTTTGAACCAGTTAAAATTGGGACAGCGGCAGCAATACTAATTGCTGTGCTTCTCTGCGATAGGAACGAGACAATCTTAGTTCTGCCTTCAGACCATTTTATAGGTGATTTGAATAGTTTTTATGTTTCTATTGAGAAAGCGTCTAAGCTAGCCTCTGAAACTGACTCTATAGTCACTTTTGGGATAAAGCCTCATGAATTCAATTCGGAATACGGCTATATAAATGCAGTATATGGTCAGAAAGAAAAATGTCATATAGTAAAAGATTTTACAGAAAAACCCGAGCGTAAGGTAAGTAACGATCATTATTGGAACTCTGGAATATTTGTGTTTAGAGCAAAACGCTATATAGATGAGATAAAAAAAATTGCTCCGACTCTCTATAATTTATGTTGTGAAAGTATGAAGCATTTTGTACCACGAGAGAGATTTCTGTATTTAGAACAGCAAAATTGTGCAGGAATGGGTGATACATCTATTGATCACCTAGTGATAGAAAAAGCAGAAAATATTGCAATGGTAGAAGCTAATTTTGATTGGATGGATATTGGTACTTGGAGTTCAGTTTTAGAACTGAGTAAGAGATTTAGTGAGAATTTAGTTTCATTTCAGCATGTAACAAAAGGAAGAGAGCCAGTTTTGATGACAGAAAATGATGAAAAGATTTTATTAGGTAGAGTTTATAAACGGCAAAATAAGAGCCTAATGTTGTTCATTAATAAAGTTAAAGAAGCAAAGCCAACAAGGAAAGAGATTAAGCCATGGGGATTTTATAGTGTGATTTTAATGGGTAAGGATTTTCTTATAAAATACCTTTTTATAAATCCACTGAGCTGCACTTCTAAGCAATTTCACCACTATAGAGATGAGTACCATATAATACTATCAGGGGTTGGATGTGTGAGTTTAGATGACAAAACATATGCTATAACAAAAAATCATGTAGTAGAGATTCCAAGGAAGGTGTTTCATAAAATTGAGAATAAAAGTACAAGATTTCCTCTTGAGATAGTTGAGTTTCAGGTAGGAAAGTTTTTATCTGATAATGATATAGTAAGATCGGACGATATATATGGAAGGTCTTAATATAGAATATTGAATATATTCTATAAGCTTGCTAAATTTAGACAACCTAATTTGAGGTAAAGGAAAAATTACAGTTATATGAAGCATAAAAAGTATGATATTTAAATCTTAGTATAATGTCTATTGCCTTTGAATTTACTATGGCTATTCGCTATTTGCGAGCAAAGAATTCTAGATTTTGCTCTATAATGGCCTTGTTTTCTATTATTGGTATTGCTCTTGGAGTTGCAACGCTAATAGTAGTAATGTCTGTAATGAATGGGTTCAGAGCAAAGCTGCTCGACTCTGTACTTGGCATTAATGGCCATATTAATGTTTACTTTGATAGAAGCATAAATTCAGATTACCACGCAGTGTTAAAATCTATTGAGAAAATCCCAGGTGTATTAAAAGCTACTTCTATGATCAATGATCAAGTGATCGTTGCATCAAATGGTGGAATTGTGGGTAGCGTAGTCCGTGGTGTGTCAACTAAAGACTTACTTAATAATACTACTGTTAAGAATAATGTAATTATGGGTAACGTGGAAAAATTCGATGAAGGTATCATAATAGGGGCAAGATTAGCAGAAGCTTTGAATATTGATTATGGTGATAACATTATGCTTATATCACCTGAAGGATTTGACGCACTGTCTGGTGAAATACCAAAAATGAAAGAATATAAAGTTGTAGCAATATTTGATATGGGTATGTTTGAGTACGACAATACCTTGATGTATATGCCCATGAAATCAGCTCAGGCTTTTTTTAATTATAAAGATAGTGTGAGAAATATAGAAGTGTTCATAGACGATATTGCTGCGGCTAATAAGCTAGCAAATGCTATAGTAGAAGAAACAGGAATGAAAGCTGAAAGTTGGCAATCTCAGCAAAGCCATTATGTTAATGCTTTAAAAACTGAAAGAAATGTGATGTTTTTAATTCTTACTTTGATTATAGTTGTGGCAGCATTCAATATTGTTTCAAGTTTGATGATGATAGTGCAAGAAAAGAAATCCGCAATTGCAATTATGCGTACGTTTGGTGCAACAAGTGGAAGCATTATGCGCATATTTTGTGCTTGTGGGCTGTTAATTGGTTTTACAGGAACTTGTCTTGGCTCTGTTATAGGAGTTATTTTTTCTCTCAACATTGAAAATATTAGAGTGTTTTTAGAAAACATTACCAACATCAAGCTATTTGATCCTATGATATACTTTTTTTCAAGTTTGCCAGTGATATTAGTTTCTCAAGATGTAGTGAACATTTCTGCACTTGCATTGTTCTTGTCATTTTTAGCAACAATTCCTCCTGCATTGCAGGCAGCTGCACAAGACCCAGCGGAGATATTACGTTATGAATGATACTCGAAAAAAATGCATAGGTTGGTTCTTAATTATATTGTTATTTGTTAGCCATATTGCAATAAATAACATAATATTTTTCAAAATAAATCAGCAAGAAAGTGAAAATAGTATAAATGGTTTAACGGAAAAGATGGATGAACTTAGAGTATTGCTTGAAGTGAATCAATCTAGGGTAGAGAAAAGGATATTTGATTTAAAGAGAAATCTGCACACTCAATGTGAGCAAGGTGATGGTAGTTTAAGGCATAAGAACCTCGCAAAGTTGCTGCTACTTGTGATTAAGATGAAGAATTCGTTATTGCGAGAAGCCAAGTTTGATAATCATATAAATTCAATAAAGCCTTTGATATCAGAGCTTGACGATCCAGAGATAGAAAATGCAGTAAATGAATTGGAAAATTTGAAAGAGGTAGATACTTTACGCGGGTTGAAATTGTCTTTTGAGAAGAACATGACTGTTATTAACTACAATAAAAGTAACTTGTTTAAAAAAATCATTTCAAATTGGATAAAGATAGATGATCGTAGTGATCCACTCAGGTTAAAGCTTGCGGAAATTGAAGAATTAATAAGCGATAATGATTGGCAGAGCATAGCCACCGCAATAAGTGACTTAACATACCCAGAATTCAAACCATGGCTTAATAAATTGAATGATTTTATTGTAGCTTTCAAGAATACTTCAATAATATATCGTCACTTATTACAATACATCTCATGATTTATTTTATAATTTTTGCTTTTTCGTTTTTATTTGGCATATGGATCAAGGTAAGTGGTGAAGTAATAAAATTGGAATTAGGCAATTACACTATAAGTATTGATCTATATTTCGTTATTCTTGCTTGCGTAGTCTTATTATTTTTATTGATTGCAGTTGCACGTTTTTGTTCTTCTATTTCATCAACATTTGCTAACATAAAAAATAGAAGAAGAAGTAGGGAAGAATTGCTTCTCTTTGAAGCTTTCTTTAGCTTAGACTTAGGTAATATAGAGAACACCAATAAGCTAATTAAAAATCTAAATGAAGAAAGTGATAAATTATCTTTAGTAAAGCTCTTTAATTCAGGTAAAACGGGAAATTACAGCTTTTTCAGCCATAATTTAACGAGTATTGCAAGTAAAAATCGCAACTTAGCTCTACTTCTGATCAATAAACTGATTATTCACCTAAAGCAAGAAAGGTTAGTCTTTCAAAAATTTATAGAATATTGCTCTAGTTCAATTAATGATAAAATTTTGTCTATTCCCTTTCAAATAGAGCATTGTATATTGCAAGAAGATTGGATAAATGCAATTTCAAAGTTAAAGGAAGCTATCAAATTCAATATTTTTCTTCCCTTTGATCGTAAAAAGATGTTAGCGGTTTTTTATTGCGCTTTAGCAAAGCAATACGAAAGTAAAGGAAGTTTTTACAAAGCTATAGATTATTTAGCTAAAGCACAAAGTTATTATGCAACTTTTCAGCCCATCAATTATTTAAAGGCAGAATTATATATCAAGCTTGAAAAAATCAGAAAAGCTTCCACAGTATTAGAGGAAGAGTATAGAGTAAATCCTACTCCTCAATCAGCTAGAATGTATATCAAGTTAAATAATAAAGGCGCTGAAAGACTATATAACTTACGCCCTGATTATTATTTTAGTTATTGCTTGCTTGCTTTGTCTTCAATTAGCTTAGGGAAATATGATCTTGCAAGTCAGCATTTAGATATTGCTATGAAAAAAGCTAATTACATATCAATCTACCTTGTTATGGTACAGCTCAAGATTATGTTGCAAGAGTATGATCAAGCAATTTATTGGTTAAACAGGATGGACTCAGAAGCTGTGCCTGATCCAGGTTGGAAATGTGCTGATTGTAATAAAGAGCTAAAGCAATGGGATTATAAGTGCTCAAGTTGCAATAGTCTTAATTGTATTTACCTTATATTATAAGACTCCATAAGGTGTGATACTTTTACATCGAGATTGCTTTAATATAATCTTTATCTCAAAACAGTAAATCTGTGAGTTTCTTAGTTAGGTTTGACTCCAATGTCAAAAAAACTTGTTTTTAGACATTACCAGTTATATATTTTAATAAATTAGAATTATATACAAAATGAAGAGCTTAAAGGAATTATCCTTAAGAATTAAAAATATTAAGTCTGTGCAGAAAACCACGAAAATAATGCAAATGGTTTCTGCAGCAAAATTATTACAAAGCCAAAAGAAATTATCAAATTCAAAATTGCATATATCTAAGCTGCATAGCATTATTTCTTCACTAGCGCTATCAGCGGATCAAGAGTTACTAGCAAGAATTCTAAATATCAATAATGAAGATTCTTTCCTAGTATTTATTATTGTATCTGATCGTGGTTTATGTGGCAGCTTTAACTCCTCTGTTGTTAAATTCAGTCAGGAGCATATAAACAAATTAATTGCAAATGATAAGAAAGTAGACATTGTTTTTTTTGGTAAGAAAGCTTTTGAGACAGGCAAAAATAGATTTAATTCTAAAAATATCTTGAAGGTTGAAAATAGTAAGGGAATCACACTAAAGCGTGTGGAAGCCTTGGTTAGTGATATAGATCTAAGTAAATACAATAAAGTTAAGGTTTTTTACAGTAAATTCTATAATACCTTCATGCAAAAGCCAATATTAGAAACAATAAAACCATGGAGTAAAGACTCATTATTAATTGATAATTCTGTAGTTAGTCCTCTAACAGATTACAGCTATGAGTATGAACCACAAAATATTGAGTTTATTTTAAAATCTTTGACTCAAGATTATGTTACAGCTGCTCTTTATTCTGCTTTACTTGAAAGTGCAGCAAGTGAAAATAGTGCTAGGATGGTTGCTATGGAATCAGCAAACAGAAATACAAAAGAAATGCTAAATAAACTAGCATTACTTTATAATCGTTCTCGTCAAGCAGCAATTACAACTGATTTGATTGAAGTTATAGGTGGTGCAGAATCTTTATAGAAACTCAAGGAATGAAAAATGAATATATTAAATATTGCAGCAGATATCACTAAACTAATAAAAAAGCAGAATCAAGACGCAGAAGTTACAATATATGAAACTAATAAGACCTCGGTTTCTCAGCGTCTATCAAAAATTGAACAAATATCACAATCTAGAAACTGTACTGTCGGAATTAGAGCTATAGCAGGTAAGAACAAAGCTGCGTATATTTCCACAAACGATTTGAATAATCTTAGTAGTGCAGTGAGCCAAGTGGTGGAAATGGTAAAGAATGCCCAGGAAGATCCTTATATTAGTTTTGCTGTAGATGGCAGTAATTATATCTCTTCTGCAGATTTAAATATCTCAGATAATAATGTTGTAACAATTGATAAATTAAAAGAAATTACTGAAGCTACAGAAAATTCAGCTCTTGCACATAAAAATATTATTAATTCCGAAGGAGCTTCATCTTCACATACTTCAGTAAATACAGTATTATCAACCGTTTCTGGTTTTGTTGGTTCATTTAGTAAGTCAACTTTTGTTAATCAGGTTTCTGTTGTTGCTGGAGAAAAGAGTGAAATGAAAATAGGCTACGATTACGATGTAGCATGCAACTTCAGTGATTTAAAAACACCGGAGTCAATAGGGAAAGGAGCAGCAAAAAGAGCAATAGATCAATTGGGTTCATGTACAATCAGGACAGGCAAATTTCCGGTTGTTTTTGAAAAAAGAGCAGCAAAAGAGCTAGTAAAGAGCTTTGCTTCTGCCATAAATGGTAGCAATATTGTAAATAATAGCTCTTTTTTGAGAAATAGTTTAAATAATCAAATTTTTAATACTGAGATTAGCATTATTGATGACCCATTGTTACCAAGGGGTATAACATCAAGACCGTTTGACGGGGAAGGAATAATGAGCAGAAGAAATGAATTTGTAAAAAATGGAGTACTGCAAAACTGGATTTTAGATCTATATTCGGCTAGGAAATTAAACTTGGAAACGACCGCAAATGCAACTCGTGCAAGTAATGCTGCAATTATTCCTTCAGCTAGTAATTTCTATTTCAAAAATGGTAATAGATCGTTTAAGGAATTAATTGACGAAGTAAAAGAAGGAATATATGTAACTGATTTATTTGGTTTTGGTGTTAATTTAATCAATGGCGATTATAGTCAAGGTGCATGCGGATTTTTTATAGAAAATGGTAAAATAACGTATCCAATACACGAGATTACTGTTGCCGACAATTTGAAAAATATGTTTAGCAATTTAGTTGTTGCAAATGACCTAACTTTCTGTGGGCAGTTTAATTCACCAACGATTAAAGTTAGCGAAATGACAGTAGCAGGTTCACTTAGTGATTAAAAATTTTAGTTGCATTAAGTACAATAATTGTGTACTATTACTATGTAATGTTAAGAATAGACTATGGAGTATAGAAGTTTAGTTGCAGTAACTAAGCTTAAAGCATTCTAAATCGTAATTTCAAAGTTTTTCATCACATTAATAATATTAGTTAGTAGTTTAGGAGTTATCCATATGGAATTTGGTAATATAAAATGGTTTAATGTTGAAAAAGGCTATGGTTTCATCAAGCCAGAAGGTAAAGGTGAGGACGTTTTTTTACATGTTAGTACATTAGAACGTTCAGGAATAAGACCTGATGCACTTCGAGGAGAGGATAAAAAGGGAGGAATGAAAGGGGAAAGAGTAAGTTATGAGCTTAAAGAAGAGCGTGGTAGGAACGGAGAAAATAAAAAGTCTGCAATAAATTTAAGATTGGAAGATTAGTCTATCGTGAAGCTTTTTAATAGGGTAATGTATTGTGAGTAATTTTCATGAAATGGGGCTTCCAACTTTGCTTAGGCAAGCTCTAAGTAAAAATAATCTTTGTGTTCCAACCCCGATTCAGGTGCAAGCGATTCCTCTAGCTCTTCAGGGCAAAGATATTCTTGGGTCTGCTCAAACGGGAACTGGAAAAACCTTAGCGTTTGCTATTCCACTGGTTGCTAAATTGATGAATGAGCCAAGCATTGGTTCAGCTTTAGTCATCGTGCCAACCAGAGAGCTTGCTCATCAGGTAACAAGTGAGATAAGAAAACTCTTATCTCAAAGTTCTTTACTAAGAGTTGCTTTGTTGATCGGAGGCGAGCCTATTTTTAGGCAGCTAAATCAGCTTCAGAAAAAACCACAAATTATAATAGGTACTCCTGGTCGTATTATAGACCATATTGAGCGTAAAACTTTAGTTACTCGGAATGTTGGTATTCTTGTGCTTGATGAGACGGATCGTATGTTTGATATGGGCTTTGGAATTCAGATTGAAGAAATTATGAAGCATTTGCCTAAAATAAGGCAAAATCTTATGTTTTCTGCAACTCTTCCTGGAGAAATAGTAAAACTTACTGAAAAATATCTTAATCAACCAGAGCGTGTTTCTGTTGATTGCCAGGCTACAACTTCTGTAAAAATTAAACAAGAAGTTGTTTATGCATCAGAATCAGAAAAATATGGCAAGCTTGTTACACAATTATGTCAGCGCAAAGGATCGATCATTATTTTTGTTAAAACAAAGCGAGGAGCGGATCAGCTAGCTGACAAATTGCACAAAGATGACTATAGCGCTTTGGCAATTCATGGTGATTTAAGGCAGCACAAGCGTGAAAGAGTCATTGATTCTTTTCGTCGTGGCCGCAATCAAATCATGGTTGCAACAGATGTTGCTTCTCGCGGCCTTGATATTCCGCACATTCAACATGTTATCAATTATGATGTACCACAATCGCAAGCTGATTATGTTCATCGTATAGGTAGAACTGCACGTGCGGGAGCTGAAGGATTTGCATTATCTTTTGTTACACCTCAAGATAAGAGAAGACTGCCTGCACTAGCAGATAAAGAAGGAGAGCCAAATTTTGATTGTAGTATGCAATCTCAAAAACGTAACAGCAAAAAGATCTTTAAAAGGCCAAGTACGTTAAAGGCTAAATACGGTAGAAAAAAGATCAATGTATTTAAGAAGAAAAGCAGAGTACTAGAAAAAGCGTATTAATGTACTTAACTATTCTTCTATTCTTTAAAAGCTCCAGTAAAATTGCTGCAAAGTGAAGTGATTGGAGGATGGTAGAAAGAATATATAGCTAGCCTAAATTAGATTTACCTACAATTTGATAATCTTAATTCTGCTGCTTATAACGTTTTGAGATTATCACAACGGTATAATGTTAGGCTGTGTGGACTATAATCTGTAGCTTAATTCAATTTGGCTACAACGAGCTGCTAGATTTCAGTTTTTTTAATAATTGTGTGCTACTAATTATATATAAATTTACACTTTTAAAGAGAATAGATGATTTCTAAAAATTTAGAGGCAAGTTTAAATAGAGCGTTACAGATTGCTTCTGATTGTAAGCTTAAATATGCAAAAGTGGAACATTTGTTGCTAGCATTAACCAAAGATGTGGATGTAAATTATGTTTTATCAAGATGTAACATCAGAGCTGGTGAAATCATAAATATAGATAATATTATATTAAGGAATGATCGTGGTAATAATACAAAAGGTTTTTTACAAGACAACTCCGAATTAACTGTCAATAAAGTTGAGCCTGATGTGCTATTTCAACGCATAATACATAAAGCCATGATACGAGCTCATCGTCTGGGAAGAAAAGAAATAAATGGAGCAAGTATTCTATTAGAGATTCTGTCTGAGCAAGATTTATACATTGAAGAGCTATTACGCAAACAGAATGCAAAGGATTCTAATTTGATTTATAACATATCCAATATAAAATATTCAGGTGATATAGAAGAATATGTAACTAATCGCAAGATAAAACTTGATAAGAATAACGATATCTCTACTGTAGCAAATAAAGGTGAATTATTAAAAGATGAAGAAGTTCTACAAAATTATTGTAGAAATTTAAATGATTATGCAAGAAGCAAAAAAATAGATTATGTCATTGGTCGTGATTATGAATTAAATCGCACTATAGAAATCTTGCTAAGACGCAGAAAAAATAACCCTTTATATGTCGGAGAACCAGGTGTTGGTAAAACAACAATAGTTGAAGGCTTGGTATTGAAAATTATTGAAGGTAGTGTTCCGAGTGCACTGAGATCCAGCATAATTTATGCTTTGGATTTAGGATCACTTCTTGCAGGAACACGCTATAGAGGTGACTTCGAAGAGAGAATAAAATCTATAATAAAAGTAATTGAGGCAAAACCTGGCGCTATTCTTTTCATTGATGAAATACACACTATTATTGGAGCAGGTTCAACAAGTGGCAGCTTTCTTGATGCTGGCAATCTGCTCAAACCTGCACTTGCAAGAGGTGCGTTGCGTTGTATAGGTGCAACTACATATAGAGAATATAGCAATAGCTTTGAAAAGGATAAAGCATTAGCAAGGAGGTTTCAAAAAATTAATGTAAAAGAGTCTTCTATTAATGATACAGTAAAGATACTAGATGGTATAAAGCATTACTATGAAAGGTATCATGGAGTATATTACACGAAACATGCCATTAAATCTGCAGCTGAACTTTCACACAAGTATATTACTGGGCGAATATTACCTGATAAAGCAGTTGATGTTATAGATGAAGCAGGGGCATATTGTAAGTTACAAAAAAGCAGGCGAAAAATTATAAACAGTAGAGACATTAAGAGTACTATCGCTAGGATTACAAACGTACCTTGCGGGTTTGATGATATGCAAAGAGTAAAATCTTTGAAAGAAAATCTCAATAGGGCCATTTTTGGTCAAGAGCAAGCGATAGAGTTTCTCGTTAATTCTATTAAAATTGCTAAATCTGGTCTGAGAAGTTACAATAAACCCTTGGCAAAGTATCTTTTTGCAGGGCCAACTGGTGTAGGTAAGACTGAGCTTGCGAAGCAACTAGCACAAAATATGGGTATGAACCTTATTCGGTTTGATATGTCTGAGTATATGGAACCTCACACAATATCTAGAATGATTGGTTCCCCTCCTGGATATGTGGGTTACGACCAAGGTGGATTGCTTACAGAATCTGTATCTAATAATCAATATAGCGTAGTACTTCTTGATGAAATTGAGAAAGCTCATAGTGATATTTATAATATATTACTACAAATCATGGATTATGGTTGTGTTACAGACACTTACGGACGTAAGGTTAATTTTTCCAATACGATTTTAATTATGACAACCAATGCAGGGGCATTTGAACGTAACAAAAGTTCTATTGGCTTTGGGTATAAAAACTTTAACATCAGTGACAGCGAAAAAGCAATGGAACGGGTTTTTAGCCCTGAATTTCGTAATCGTCTTGATGCAGTCATTTCCTTTTCTGATTTGGATGAGGATGTCATTTTGCACATTGTGGATAAATTTATTCAGGAATTAAAAAAACAACTTGTGCAAAAGGGTATAAGCTGCTCAGTGGAAGAAGAAGTAAAGTCTTATCTTGCGCAAACAGGTTATAGCAAAGAAATGGGAGCACGCCCAATAGAGAGGCTGATTGAAAAAGAGATAAAAAGTCATTTGGCTGAAGAAATACTAAATCGTCGATTAATTAAAGGAAAGAAATTAAGGATTTATATTGGTAAACACGGAATTGCTTTTGATATAGTTTAAATTGTAATAGTTTAGACTTGATCTGACAGGCATGAATTAACTGA
>NZ_JAFEVF010000019.1:0-16811 GCF_048054115.1 Wolbachia endosymbiont of Nasonia vitripennis
CCAGTTCTTTTCACTTGAGCGATGCAACAAAGCCCACTGGGATCCAGCCTTTTTTACCAACAAAAACCTAGCATAACTTTTGTGCTCAAAAGATTTCTGGATTCCAGCATCAAGTGCTAGCCTGAAGCTTTAGCTATAAATATTAAGAAATTTACCAAACGAAGAAAAAAGGCAGAAGAATCCCCGTGTGACGAGTTTTATAATGTAAATTGGCGCTATAATAATGTGCTAACAAGCGCGTTTTGGCTGAATGTAGAAAAAATAAAAAAAGCCGCTATAATTTTTGTGTAATTTGCCAATAAATATTTGAGTTTTTTACTGATTTTGTGATTGAGCCTGCAGGTCAAAAACAAGGATAAATACTCTTAGTATCATAGTAAAGGGAATGACGAAATTTGTAAAGTAGTTTTTACTCAAATGACGCCCAGGCAAAAACTATATGGTTATGCAAAAAATCTATTTTTAAAACTGTTAATATAACATAGAAAAAACCTCACCTTCATTAATAATAGATTACTTACCAATTGGGTAGTCACCAGTGAAGCAAGCATCACAATATTGCGGTGTAGCGTTGTTACGTTTTTCTTCTTTAACAGCCCTGTATAGTCCATCAATACTCAAGAAGGCTAGGCTATTTACTCCTATAATTTCCTTAATTTCCTCTACAGATTTATTTGCAGCAATTAAATCTTTGCACTCTGGCGTATCTATTCCATAAAAACAAGAATGCTTAATTGGTGGGCTTGAAATTTTGAGGTGAATCTCTTTTACTTCCGCATCCTTTAGCATAACTATTATATTTCTGAGCGTACTACCACGCACTATACTATCATCTATTAAAATTATGTTTTTGCCTTTCAAAGTGTGCTTATTAGCATTGAATTTTAATTTTATTCTAACTTTACGTACTTCAGCGGTGGGTTGTATAAAAGTTCTTCCTATGTAATGATTACGAATTATCCCCAGTTCCATAGGTAATCCTGAATGCTTTGCATATCCAATAGCTGCAGGTATTCCAGAATCAGGTATTGGTACAACCATATCTACATTGTTTTTTGGTGGGCTCTCTTCTGCAAGTATTCTTCCTATTTCTTTTCTTATATCATATATGGACCTCTTCTCCATTATGCTGTCTGGTCTCGAGAAGTAAACGTATTCAAAAATACAAAAACTTGATTTTTGCTGTGGGAAAGGAAACATTGAGGCTAGCTTACTATCCGAACTGATGGTAACTAATTCGCCTGGTTCTATTTCTCTAATAAACTCTGCATTTATTATATCAAGAGCACAAGTTTCAGATGCAAGAACGTAAGAACCGTTTAACTTTCCTAAAACAAGAGGCCTGATTCCAGATGGATCACGTACTCCAATAACTACTTCTTGATTGATTGCCACAAAAGAATAAGCACCTTGTATTTGCTTTAATGCATATATAAAACTCTCTAAAAAGTTATCTTTTTCACTGCTTGCTGTCAGATGCACTACTACTTCTGTATCAATATCTGACTGAAAAACGCACTCTTGTTTAATTAATTGTTCGCGTATCGGAGAAATATTAATTAAATTACCATTATGTGCTATGGCAAAATCCCCAAATTTGCCACTTTTGCCAAACATGGGCTGCACTCCAAATTTACTACCACTTGTTGAGTATCGAACATGACCTATTGCACAATCCCCAGGTAAGGATTTCTTTATTTCATCTATATCATCAAATACACTGCTCACTTGGCCTTGAAAGTGATAAGAGTGCAGCTTATCGTTGTTACTGGTTACTACGCCAAAAGACTCTTGACCTCTATGCTGCAAAGCGTGGAGAGCAAGTATAGAGTTAAAAGCAGCACTTTGGTTGTAACTTATGCCAAATACCCCGCACTCCTCATGTACTTCATCAAGCATGAAAAATATTAAATAAAGCCTGATTGTACTTTAGTAGAGGCAAAGTACAAGAATTTTATTTGTTAATCCCTTTCAAAGTTGAAGCTTTCTACGGTAGTTTTGATGTATACCAGAAAGTAGGTTATATGCAATTAACCAATTTTGAGATTTTTGACAATTTTTTAGCACTGAAGAGAAAAAGATATTTTTATTGACTTATCTATGTATTGAAGTAATCACTAAAAAGTTTTAGTGGTTATGGTATATAATATGTCTAAGCAAGTAGGTAAACAAGGTGAAAGTAATCTTATTTTAGAGCCTGAACAGTTCTCTAACAGCTTCTTCAATAGTCAACAGAGTAGTTCATCAAATCCAAAATTACCGACTATAAGTCGTAAAGATAGGCATATGGATTTAATCAAGAAAAGGTACGCAAAAAACAAAGATGTTGCAGAATATCTAAGAAGTTATGACTTTATTAAAAGAGCAGAAGAATTGTCAATAATTTATCTTTTTGAGCGAGACTCATCTTCTACGAAATTGCAAATACCATTGACTACAGATGAACAAATTCTAGTTAAAAAATTTTGTGATGAGATGATAAAAGGTATAACAGAACACGATGAGCAAGAAAGCGTTTTAAAGTACATGGAACGCATAATAGAGGGTTATTTAAATCAAGGAATAAGATTAAACTCATATTACGGTAAGGATAATAAGACTGTAACAAATTTTATATTTGAAAAAATGGAAGAATTAATTAATCGCTTTCATGCAAATCCACACAATTCAACTACAAAAAATATCATACAAAAGATCACTCGTAATTTAGTGTTAAAAGGTGGGGTAGAAAAAGGATTATCTTTTTATAGCGATATTGAAGGCGGATATTACGGCTCTAATTATTTAAATGATCTTAACGAACAATGTAAGAGTAAGAAAAAAATGCTAGAGGGTCTAGCATATGAAGGTATTGTGAAAGAAAATAACAAGCAAATTGATAAATATGATCTTGAAGTAGAAGTAGATAATAAATATTTTTATATTAAGTATCCACAAGGTAGTATTGTTGAAACTGCGAGAACTTTAAATAATGAAAAAGCTAAGGATTTAGAAGTTGGCATATTTCAGATTGAGGAAAGTATAGTAAAAGTTGAAATTACAGAAGATGGAAAAAGAAATTACACAGATATCTTAAAAGGTGGTATTGAAATATTTTTTACTACTAAAATAGGAGAGATTAGTATTTATCTACGGAAAGATGGTAACAAAATGGTAGTAGAAATTGATGAGAAAAGCAAAATAAGGTTTAGCAAGTTAGAAAACAAATCAAGCTTTGGAGGGAATTGTCTTATACAGGGGAAAAGTGTTTTAGAAGTTATGGGCAAGAGTTTTGAAAATATTCCTGAGGAGTTAACTCAGACTATTAAAAACGTTCCATCTACTAGTCTTATGCAAACATGTTTACAACAACAAGAAAACTCTAATAGGGAATTAAATTAATGTATTTTTAGGATAATAATTAAGAAATTAATTATAAACATTCATACGCATTCGATTGTAGTAGAGGATATGGGGCAGCAATTAGCACAAGAACTAAAGGCAAATGTGGTTGGTTGTCAAATAGTGATTGATTAAATCAATTTAGAGAGGTAAATAGCAGCTTTGCAGCTTGTTTTTATGAACAAAGATAAAACGTTGTAGCCAAGTGCGCTTTCGGCATTGTGCTGAATTGCAATATCTCTGTGCTCTAATTCCTCATCGCGAAATTTACTTATAGTTTCTCTTAATTCCCCATCTTCTAAATGTAAGACTTGCTCCTTGTAGTGCTCTCCGATCACTTCTTCAACTGCAGCAGTGCAAGCCATAGCGGCTTTTTTACCCATCATGGCAGTTACAACACCAAGTGATACCCCTAAAGCACCCCAAACTGGCAACAAAACAGTAGGACGAACTCTTTGCTCCTTGATTTTCTCATTAAAATAGTGGAAATGTTTTTTTTCCTGCTCCTCCATTTCAATTATTTTGTCAATTATGGAAGATTTTTTAAGAATAAATTTTTGACCGGAATAAATGCAAATGGCTCCATATTCGCCAGCATGATTTACTCTAATTGCTTGTTCTAAAAAATTTCCTTTCAATTTTTTTATATTGCTTTCCAATGTCTCCTCCCTTTATTTCTGCATTAGTACTACTATAAACCAACATATTATAGAGTAAATAAAATTCCATGCGTGCATTGCACCAACATTGTGATTACAGGAACTCAAGCAGCTATAGCAACGGCAAGAGTTACTTGACGGACTCCGCCATTCTCCTTAAAATAAGGGTGAAGATATATTATTTATCTTCAGTCTGTGCAGATAAAACGACAAAAAGCTCAATATACTTGATGTTTAATTTTTTGCACTATGTGCACTCTATGTCTTTATAAAACTTTTACCCACATAAGCTAAAATGCGCTTATCAAAGCATTTAATACAATGAAAAACGCCAATTAAAAAAATAGGTAGTAGCTGATAGATTTTCTTTTGCCTTTTTCTCTGTTTAGTAAATTTTTCAATATTTAATGCAATTAGCCGGTACTAAGATGATAACGAGTAGTAAGCTAAACATCCGTGTGGTTATTAGTATTATCAAGATATTCTCTAATCTTCTTTAAATCTTCCCAAGCTAAGCGTTTTTGTGCTGGTTGACGAAGTAGATAGGCTGGATGAAATATAGCGGCTGTGGTAATTGCATGAGATAAATATTGGTTAGTATAAGTATGAAATTTGCCACGCAAGTTCGATATAGTCTTTGTGTTATCAAGAAGGCTATAACATGCGATTCCTCCAACAAAAATCAGAATCTGCGGTAAAACAAGAGCAATATGCTTCTCAACAAATGGTCTGCACATATCAAGCTCTAGATCAGTTGGTTTTCTATTACCTGGTGGACGCCAAAACACGGTGTTGCTTATATATACCTTAGTGCGGTCCAGATTAATTGCACCGAGCATCTTATCGAGCAGCATTCCGCTTGCACCACAAAATGGTATGCCTTTCAGGTCTTCATTTGCTCCTGGTGCTTCACCAACAAGCATGATTTTTGCATTTGGATTACCATCGGAAAAAACAGTATTAGTTGCAGTTTTTTTTATTTCACAACCCTCAAATGACTTAACTGCACTTCTTAGTTCATCTACACTACCACATTCACTTGCAAGCTTCCTTGCTTCAATGATCCAGTCACTTGGGAACATGGCTTTTTTCTGCTCGATGACAGAAGACTGTGCAGCTCTCTCATTTTCCACTTTTTTTTCCTCTTCACCTTCAGTTAGCGTGCAGTCAACACCCACTTCATGATAGAACTTCAACAATTCTAGATCTTCATTGTTCATAGTGCCTCTTAACCTTTTGAGCTTTTTTCATAGCCATATCGTACTTCAATTTAGACAAATGTCTAACGTATAATATACCATTTAAATGATCTAACTCATGCTGAATACACCTTGCAAGCCAACCACTAGCTTTTAGCGTCTGTTCTTCGTTATTTAAATTTTTATATTTCACAGTTAAATATTTTGGACGCTTAATTTCATGGCTTTGCTCTGGAATTGAAAGGCACCCTTCTTTGAGAATTACTTGTTCACCCGATAATTCTGTAATTTCAGGATTAATCATGCAAAATTTGCCAGTTGATTCATATCCTGCTGGCCCATCTTCAGCCTTCTCTGGCTGAACGTCCATGACAAAAACTCTCTTCATCACTCCAATTTGCACTGCAGCAAGGCCAAGACCATCTTCATGGTACATAGTTTCGAACATGTCGTTTACTAATTCTTTAATTTTATCGTTTATATCTGTTACTTCACTGGCACGTGTAGTTAACCTTTCATCAGGGGCAATTACAATTGGCAATTTAGACATAAAATTAAAATTTTATGTTTTATTTTTTCCTTTGTACAGTATTTTGGGTATATTAAAATGTTGCTGTATTTTTAATAGAAATATAAATTATTAAAGGAAGCTACAATTTGAATGGAATTGTGTCATAAGGTCAACTAATGTACTCTGCAGTAATAATAAAACCAAAGCGAAATGTTTTTGCCGTTTTAGACGTAGGTACAACAAAAATTATCTGTCTAATTGTTAAGATCAATAGCAACTTCAGCTATAAAATAATAGGAACGGGTTATAAAAGTGCAGAAGGTATAAGCGGTGGATCAATAACTGATGCAAAGCATGCAAGTTACTCTATTTCATCAACTATAGGTTTAGCTGAGCAAGTATCAGAAGAGACTATAGACCAGATATATGTGAATGTAGCCGGATGTGGAGTCTCATCTTTTAACGTATATAACGAAATTATTGCAGCTAATCACGAAATTTCAGACCGAGATATAAAACGTGTAGTCTTTCAGACGTTTGAGAAATATATCGAAGAAAATGTTATCATTCACAATATACCACTGAAATATCACTTGGATGACATGACTGATATAAAAGAGGTTGGTGGATTGTACGGAAAAAGACTATCTGCTGATGTTAATGTCGTCACTGCTTCGCGTCCAGCGCTTACCAACATTGAAAATTGTATAACTAATAATAGCGGGATAAGTATGGCTGGTTGTATTGCTTCCGCATATTCTGCAGGCCTTGCCTGTCTAAGTGAAGATGAAAAAGAGCTAGGAACTGCCATTGTTGACATAGGGGGTGGGTGTACTGCAATTGGAATTTTTAAGAGAGGAAAGCTTATATACACAAGCAGCATTCCAATTGGCGGCATTCACATCACTCGAGATATAGCTTATGGACTATGCACAAGTATAGAGCATGCTGAACGCATAAAAATACTATACGGTAGCACTGTCGTAACTTCAATAGATGAGAACGAATATATTACACTGCAAAACAGTGAAAATGATGAACCGACTCGAGTACCCAAGTCCGAACTTATTGACATCATAAGACCTAGAGTTGAGGAGATATTTGAACTGGTAAGAGAACAATTTCAAGAACAAAAAGATCCAATCAATAAAGTAGTGCTCACAGGTGGAACCAGTCAACTCACAAGCATGAAAGAGATTGCAAGCTATATATTCAACAAACAAGTCCGCATTGGATGCCCTGAGTCTCTCAGTGGCCTTGATGGCGAGTATGATAAAAATCCCGTATTTTCTGCTGCCATAGGCTCTATCAAGCTAATAGTTGACACTTTTTATAAAAATAACTCTGGAATGCTCGGTCAAGATGGTAAAATGAGTAAATTGTATAATTGGGTTAAATCGAAAGTCACGGTTTGATTTTACCAAATAAAGTTTTGATATCCGTCAAAGGAAGTATAAAGAAAATTATTTCAAGATTGATAAATTGATTCGTGATCATACACCTGAAATTATGCGCTCCCATGGAATGATTGTTTATGATATGGTAATGGAAAAAGATGAATATGCTGAACGTCTCATTCTATGATAAAAGATAAAACAGGCTGGATCCCAGTGGGCTTTGTTGCATCGCTCAAGTGAAAAGAACTGGCAGTTACTGACAAAATTCATTATAAAACAGCCATTTATAGCTCTTTTCATAATAGTCCGAAAAGCTTATAGAAAAGCGGAATCAACAGCATGACGAAAAGATGTGAATAGAGGGATGTTTTTCCTAGCTCTGTTTTTTATAGCAAACCAATGATGCTCAATTTTGTTAAAATCGGGAGAATAAGGCGGTAGATATAAAATTTCTGCGCCAACTCCTTTAGCAAATCTTATTAGACTTATGAAAAGTAGCATTATCAAGGATAACAGTTTGTCCAGGTTTCAAAATCGGTGTCAGAAACTGCTCAAACCATTTATTAAAGATATCCATATTACAGTGGCCTTCAAATGTTAACGGAACAACTATTTTTCTGCCGTTTAAGGCTGCAATCATACTGATTCGTTGAATTTTTTTACCAGATTTTAGAGCATAAAACCTCTGTCCCTTCTGGCAATATCCATAACTCGGTGTTATCAATGCCAGACTCATCTATATAAACTAAGTTTTGAGGTTCTTTTGTTGCTATAATTTTCAAAAATTCAGCGCGTTTTTCTTCGTTTCTTTCTTTGTATCCATATGTCTTTTTTTGCGTGTGAGTCCAATTTTTTTAAGAGCTCGATGGATCGTTGGGATACTAACATTGCTCCAAAGCTTAGCCATTTCCGATACCACCATATTTTTTAGCAAATTCAGTAAATTTATTCCAGTCAGTGATTTTGTGATTATAACCTCCATTTCCAAGTTTTTTTGACTGAAAATCTCCTGTTTCTTTTCTTCTTTGCTGCCACTCCCATAACGTAGTTCTTCCAATTTTAAATCTTGCTGCCACCGTTTCCCTGCTTTCTCCTTCTTCTAGTGCTTCCATTGCTTTTTTTATAACTATATGCTGCTGGCATCCTTACCTTCACTACTATAAAACCTTATTTTACCTCGTTTGGACTATTATGAAAAGAGCTATACTTTTAGAGTTTATTTCTTGCTCGTTTACAATATAATGAGTTCTTATAAAATCTATGCATGTTTGATACCCTGACCGAGCATTTCTTCCTTCGTCGCCATCTTTAGGAGCTTCTAATAGACAAAGCAAATTATTGAGTGGAAGTTCTAAAATAATATTCTCATCAATATCACTGCTTTCATAAGCTGAATTAAGACTTGCTCTAGGTTCTGGAAGATTTTGCAGTTCTGATGCTAGAGTTTTTGATGAGTATTTTTCTTGTGTAATCCCTGTCACTACTAGTACCTTAGTGTTATTACAGTATACTGTTAAAAAAAGATTTTTGCAACTTAGCACTAATTTTTCTCAATCTAAAATATTTTTCAAAACAAACCTCTCTCTACTGTCAAATTAAATTCTTTTATTGACTTGTTTACTCTATCTAAATTGTTGAAAAATACCCTATATTGTAGAGAAATAGAGAGTATTCTTAATAGATTATGTAAAATATAGAGTTTTTATGGGTAAATATTGACAGTGAGATACCGTGTTTATTTGATTAGTTTTTAGTGTCTTTTTGTATTTTAAATTTTGGCTAAAAACTCTCCATTTAATGGGCGATGACAGTGCCGACCCCCTCGGTGTAAACGAGATGCTCTACCAACTGAGCTAACCGCCCTTTTCTTGTTTGTGGATTGGTGGAGGCAAGCGGGATCGAACCGCTGACCTTCTGCGTGCAAAACAGATGCTCTACCAGCTGAGCTATGCCCCCAACTTTTGCTTAAAGCATAAATCACTCAGGCTGAAATGCAAGAAATATTTATTTGTGAGGCTATTGCTAAATAGTGCACAAATTCTGCATTTATGTATAATTCTCTATCTTTTTAGAGTTGTACGTCAGCTTTACCAAATGAATCTTTGAATTAACAAGAAGTTTTCCTTCAAAAATTTTTAATTAAATTATCACTAATACAGTACATTATATAATTTATTTAACCACACATGAAAATTTTAGTTTGATTAAAATGGATAAAAACTATATTACTGTTTAGTATAGCTGAAAAATAAAATGATCCCGTAGCTCAGCCGGTAGAGCAACTGACTTTTAATCAGTGGGTCACGCGTTCGAATCGCGTCGGGATCACTTAGAATCTTAAAAGCATGCTAAAAGAACAGGACAAAATATTCACAAACTTAAATGGTAAAGAAACACCACTACTTGAGGGTGCAAAAAAACGTGGTAGTTGGCAAAAAACAAAGGAATTACTGGATTTAGGATCAGAAAAAATCATTGATGAAGTAAAGAAATCTGGCTTGAGAGGTCGAGGGGGTGCAGGATTTTCTACTGGCCTTAAGTGGAGCTTTATGCCTAAAAATCCTCCAAAAGCATATTTAGTAGTCAATGCAGATGAGTCAGAACCTGGTACATGTAAAGACAGAAACATATTACGATATGAGCCACACAAGCTACTTGAGGGAATTCTTCTGGCTGGCAGAGCGATCAGCGCATCAGCTGCGTATATTTATATCAGGGGTGAATTTTATAATGAACATTTAGTTCTAAAAAAAGCACTTGAGGAAGCCTATAAAGAAAACTTAATTGGAAAAAATGCCTGCAAGTCAGGTTATGATCTTGATGTGTTTATCCATAGGGGTGCAGGAGCTTACATATGTGGGGAAGAAACAGCTCAACTCGAATCCATTGAAGGAAAAAAGGGCTTTCCTCGCATGAAACCTCCATTTCCCGCAGGTGTTGGACTTTTTGGCTGCCCCACTACAATAAACAACGTTGAAACTATATCTATGGTTCCAGATATCCTAAATCGCGGAGGAGAGTGGTTTGCATCTCTTGGTAAACCAAATAATACTGGCACTAAGGTCTTTTGTATTTCAGGGCATGTAAATAATCCATGTAATGTTGAAGAAGAGCTAGGAATTTCACTACGTGAATTAATTGAAAAATATGCAGGTGGAGTGCGAGGAGGTTGGGATAACTTACTTGCTGTAATACCTGGTGGGTCTTCAGTACCATTAATTCCAAAATCTATATGCGATACTATTGAAATGGATTTTGATTCATTGAGAGCTGTACAATCAGGGCTTGGTACTGCTGCTGTGATAGTGATGGATAAATCAACTGACATAATAGCTGCAATAGAAAGATTATCACATTTCTATATGCATGAGTCCTGTGGGCAATGTACACCATGTCGTGAAGGTACTGGATGGATGTGGAGAATTATGAGAAGAATGGTAGCAGGAAATATTAAACCTGGTGAAGTAGATAGGCTACTTGACCTTACAACTCAAATAGAAGGACATACAATTTGTGCGCTTGGCGATGCTGCAGCTTGGCCAGTGCAAGGGCTAATCAGACATTTTCGTCATGTAATTGAAGATAGGGCAGTAACTTAACTTACACTTTTAAGTCGTTTTACTACTTAGCAACCAGAGTTAGAAAATATTGATTTCCTTCCCTTTTAGGCGCTAGCTCTACCTTTGCAATATCTTCAGTGTCTCGAATTAGCCGTTCTAATTTTTCCACTCCAACCTCAGTATTTATAAGCTCTCTACCTCTAAATTTCATTGTGCACTTGATTTTATGCCCAGATATAAGAAAATCTCTTGTTTGACGCAATTTTGTTTCATAGTCATGATTATCAATATTGGGGCCCAGCTTAATTTCCTTTATAGTTAATGCTCTTTGTTTCTTTTTTGCCTCGCTTGCCTTCTTTTTTGCATCATATTTTTGTTTACTGTAGTCGAGTATTTTACATACTGGAGGAGTTGAATCAGGTGCAATTTCTACCAAGTCTAAATTGACACCTTGTGCAACTTCCAAAGCTTGTCTTAATGGCACAATTCCAACCATTTCACCATTATGATCAACTAAGCGTACTTCCTTAGCTGTGATGAATTCATTAATTTTGTTTTTATTATTCTTTTGAACTTGCAAGTTTTTCTCCCTTAACTCAAATTAATACTTTTTAAAAGCAATTCAGTAGCCTTTTCCAAAGGAAAAGATTCTTGTTCTTCTGACCCTAAATTTCTCACTGACACAGTTCTATTGATGATCTCATTTTTACCTATAACCCATAATATAGGTACCTTATTTGAACTATGCAAGCGTATCTTATAACTAATTTTTTCATTGGTCAAATCGGTCTTAATTCTAACACCTTGTTCTTTTAAAATATTGCTGATTTCAGTAGCATAACCATCAGCTTCATTTATAATGGTCAGAATAGCAAGTTGCGTTGGAGCAAGCCAAATTGGAAATTTTCCTGCATAATTTTCTATCAAAATCCCAATAAAACGTTCAAAAGTTCCAAGAATTGCTCTATGTAGCATAACAGGGTGGTGCTTTTGTCCGTCTGCTCCTACATAAACAGCTCCCAGGCGTTCTGGTAAAATGAAATCAACTTGCAACGTTCCACATTGCCAATTTCTACCTATTGCATCTTTCAAGACAAACTCTAATTTTGGACCATAAAATGCACCTTCGCCAAGATTAAGTTCATAACAGAGCCCTGCTTCTTTAACTGCTTCAAGCAATGCTTTTTCAGCCCTATCCCAAACTTCATCATCCCCTGCCCTAACATCTGGACGGTCTGAAAATTTCACAAAAATTTCATTGAACCCAAGCTCTGAATATACTTCTTTTAAAAGATCACAGAATTTTACAGTTTCAGAATTAACTTGTTCTACCATACAAAAAATGTGTGCATCATCTTGCGTAAAACCACGCACTCGCATTAGTCCGTGCAATGAACCTGAGCTTTCATTTCTATGGCACATACCAAATTCCGCCATACGGATCGGTAAATCACGATAGCTTCTAGTATGATAGTTAAAAATCTGCACATGACAGGGGCAATTCATGGGTTTTATTGCTAACTTTTTGCTTTCAGATTCATCAACAATGAACATATTTTCACGGAATTTATCCCAATGTCCCGACTTTTCCCACAGCTCTTTGCTTACTAAAATAGGGGTTTTTACCTCAAAATAGCCATTATTTATTAACTTCTTTCTAATGTAAGACTCAAGAACATTATATAAAATATACCCTTGTTCATGCCAAAAAACCTGTCCAACAGCTTCCTCTTGAATGTGAAATAAATCCATATCCTTAGCAATTTTGCGGTGATCACGTTTCTCTGCTTCTTTGAGATGTTCAAGATAAGCGTTTAATTCATTCTTATCTCTCCATGCAGTACCATATATTCGCTGCAACATTGGACCCTTAGAATCGCCACGCCAGTATGCTCCTGCAACTTTTATAAGTTTAAAAGCTTTGACTCTACCAGTTGATGGCGAATGTGGACCACGGCATAGGTCTACAAAATCACCTTGTCTATACACAGTTAGGTTGTCACTTTCTGGTATGGAGGAAATAATTTTCACCTTATATTTTTCACCTATGCTGCTAAAAAAGTCAATTGCCTGCTTATGAGTCCAAACTTCTCGAATGAACTTGTGATTGCTTTTTATGATTTCTTTCATTTTTTTTTCTATTGCCATTAGATCATCCGGAGTAAAGGTACGATCTGTGGCGAAGTCATAGTAGAAACCGTCCTGAATTGTTGGGCCAATAGTAATCTGAGTATTAGGAAATAGCTCTTTTACCGCTTGAGCCATTATATGAGCAGCATCGTGTCTGATTATGTCCAAACCCGCTTCGTCACTGAGCTTTATTATTTCTATCTCTGTATCAGATTCAATTTCATGTGAGAGGTCATATAGCTCACCATTGATCTTTAAAGCAACTGCTTCCTTTAAAACCTCTGGTTGTAGTATATTAAAATCGGTAACCTTACCGCTATATTTCTCTACTTTTTGTTCAGTTGAAAAAGTGACTTTTATCATTTGTCATACCTCCTGTATAATCAGTAAAAGCCAATATCTGGTGTTCATTCCAGTGCCCCCTATGATGTCATCCGAGTAGCTGACACTGGGATCTAAGTATAAAAATATTCGCAAGTTATGCAATGGACAACAGATTCTAGGAACATATGTTAAAATAATGTCCATGATGAAAATAAGATAGATCCCAGTGTCAAGCACTGGGATGACACCACCCCTAGTGGGCACTGCCCCTAAATCATAATGGATAACAGGGTTATAAGCTCTGAACATTAATAATAAGGTCTATTTTTTTTTAACCTGAGTGCAATTGCGTCTTCCCAAACTTCACCATTACGCAATAATTTTTCCTTATTGTACATTAGCTCTTCTCTTGTTTCAGTAGCAAATTCAAAGTTAGGACCCTCCACAATTGCATCAACAGGACATGCTTCCTGGCAAAGCCCACAATATATACATTTTGTCATATCAATATCATAACGTGTAGTGCGACGACTTCCGTCTTCTTTTTCCTCTGCTTCGATAACTATTGCTTGGGCAGGGCAGATAACTTCACATAATTTACAAGCTATGCAGCGCTCTTCACCGTTTGGATACCTACGCAACGCATGCTCACCACGAAACCTTGGACTTAAAGGGCCCTTCTCTATAGGATACCTCAAAGTAACCTTTGGCTTAAACATATATTTTAATGTAATAACAAACCCTTTAATTAACTCTACAAAAGACCAGTACCAAGCTAATTTCTTGAGCATAAAATATTTAAAACTTGTGTCAGTCATTATAAATCATATTATCAGTTTTCAAAATAAATATTTTCACCTGGGTGACTTTTTAGGTATTTTGGTTTCTTAAGTGTAATATTGCTAAGTAGTTTATATCAATAATGACAAACACAAATGAAACTATTTTCGCTTTATCGACCGTATTTGGTAAGTCAGGAGTTGCAGTAGTCAGAATTTCAGGCAACTACGCGCTTAAAGCTTTAAATCATTTTCATATTAAGAAAGAAATTAAACCAAGATTTGCTACTTTAGTTGATCTATATGATGATTCCAGTCAATTGATAGATAATGGAATAATTATTTATTTTCCTGCCCCAAACAGCTTCACTGGCGAGGATGTTATAGAGTTACAAATGCATGGAAGCAAGGCAGTTATAAAAATCATCTTGGAGGAATTATCAAAAATTTTCGTTATGGCCAGGCCTGGGGAATTCTCACTTAGGGCTTTTCTAAATGGTAAATTTGACTTAACGCAAATAGAAGGAATTGCAGACTTAATTGATGCTGAGACAAAAATGCAAGCTAAACAAGCGATTAAGCAGATATCAGGAGAATTGGAGAGGCTATATAGCAGTTGGAAGCAGAAATTAATAACGATACAATCCAAAATCGAAGCATATATAGACTTTCCAGAAGATATTTTGGCAGAAAAAAATGAGTTGGAAAAAATTAATAATGAAGTGAAAACTCTTGTGCAATCAATACAAGAGCACCTAAATGATAATAGACGAGGCGAAAGGTTGCGTGAGGGTTTACACGTTGTAATAACTGGTAAACCAAATGTTGGTAAATCAACGCTGTTTAATTTTTTGGCCAAGCGTGATATTGCTATTATTTCTGAATATGCAGGTACAACAAGGGATATACTCGAGGCCCATATTGACGTTGCCGGATATCCAGTTATCCTTTCTGATACTGCTGGCATTCATGAAAGTTCAGATCCGGTAGAATCAGAAGGTATAAGTCGGGCAAGAAAAAGATCCCTTGAAGCTAATTTAAGAATAGAGCTATTTCCCTTCAAACAGCGTCATGGAATCGATTGCCGTGTTGAAAATAGTAACACCATTTACGTGCTGAGCAAAGCCGATGATATTATCAATGACCACAGCATAAAAATTAACAGTATAGATTTTTTACCTGTTTCTATTTTAAAAGGAATAGGTACAGAAAGACTAATCTCTGTAATTAAAGAGAAAGTAGAGGAAAAATTTGGGCATGATAGAGACACTCCTGTAATTACTCGGCAAAGACATAGGATTCACATGCAGAAAACACTGGAGCATTTACAACGTTTTAATATTGATAATCCAATTGAGTTAATATCTGAAGATTTGAGGCTTGCTGCATTTGAACTTGGTGCAGTAATTGGAATTATTAATGTTGAGGAAATATTGGATAGTGTGTTTAGTAGCTTTTGTGTAGGCAAGTAAGATTTTTATAGATTGCTTGAAATTAAATATTGTGGTAAAAAAGAGGTGGACGGATGGCCGAGCGGTTTAAGGCACCAGTCTTGAAAACTGACGTACGTGATGAGCGTACCATGGGTTCGAATCCCATTCCGTCCGCACAGCATCTCGCTATGATAGCTGATTTTTAGAGCTTATTTGGACTATGTGGTTCATAACGCTGGAAATCTTATCTAATCTAGCCACATCTTTTAAAAATACATCCCTTTGTAAATTGACCTTGTTAGCAAAGAAAGCTAATATCTATAAATAGATCACCATCTGAATATGGAAACCGATATCGTAATAATAGGTGCAGGGCCTGTTGGAATATTCACTGCTTTTCAAGCGGGAATGCTTGATATGAGATGTCATGTAATAGATGTTTTGGATCAAGCAGGAGGACAATGCACAGCTCTTTACTCAGAAAAGCCAATATATGATATACCTGGTTATCCTGTAATTACTGCCCAAAAATTAATTGAGCGACTAATGGAGCAAGCTTCACCGTTTGAGCCTGTTTACCATTTAAGTCAAAAAGTGGAAAAGATTTCAAATAACGAAGGTGAAAACTTTACTATCATAACGAACATAGGTACAGAGGTAAAATGCAAAGCCGTTATCATTGCTGCAGGTAACGGAATGTTTGAACCTAACCGTCCACCCTTAAGTGGTATATTAGAATATGAAAATAAATCTGTATTTTATAATGTAAATAAAATTTCTGATTTTCAGGACAAAACTATAGTCATTGCAGGGGGGGGGGATTCTGCAGCTGATTGGACTGTAGAACTTTCTAAAGTTGCAAAGAAAATTTATGTGATACATAGAAGAAAGGAATTTCGCTGCACTCCTGAAACTAGAAATAAATTAGAATCACTTGAAAATAATGGAAAGATAGAACTGGTAGTGCCATATCAATTACACAAACTAGCAGGAGGTAATGGGCAATTGAGCGCAGTGATAGTAAAAAACATTGCCTCTAAGGAAGAAAAAGAAATATCCGCTGATTTTTTGCTGCCATTTTTTGGATTGTCAATGAATCTTGGACCAATAAACAGTTGGGGTATAGAGTTAGAACATGGCCGCATAACTGTCGACCCAGTTACACTTAGAACCAGTAGAGATAGAATATATGCAATCGGAGATATAGCTACTTATCCAGGCAAACTAAAATTGATACTAAATGGCTTTGCTGAGAGCGCCATGGCTTGTTATCACATATACAAAGTAATTCACAATTCTCCAGTTAATTTTCAATATTCAACTTCAAAGGGAATTCATCGAAATTAAAGAGTAAAGAGATCCATGAACCTGCATGCAGTTATCTCAAGCATAAGGTGTAATAGTTTAGACTTGATCTGACAAGCAAACAAAGTAAGAT
>NZ_JAFEVF010000020.1:0-15317 GCF_048054115.1 Wolbachia endosymbiont of Nasonia vitripennis
CTTACTTTGTTTGCTTGTCAGATCAAGTCTAAACTATTACAAATAAGGTCAATTTTTCACCTTTCTAGAGAGTATAGTTGCTTAATTAAATGTGTTTTTTCTGGTCACTAATTAAAGTGATATAGGGCTATTCATCTTTATCATTACCAAGTTCTTTTAACATACTGTAGTTGCCTTTTCTAAATTTACCTTTTAAAGATGTAACTCCACTTTCGCTAATTCCACTTAAACTTAATGCTGCTCCACCTAGCTGCAATCCAATTTCAGATGTTTCGGGAATAATTTTACTAGCCCCTAGATCTTTATAAACCTCCACATTATTCAAATCTGGCAAACGTATTATAATATTTACATGCGGAAAATTTGCTGCAACTAGAGAAACTATTTTCTTTATAGTAACTTCGTTCTTTATCGAAACCACAAGAGCTTGAGCTCTTTCTATTCCTACTGATTTTAAAATTTCATATCTTGTAGCATCTCCAAGATATATAGGAAAACTGTCATTTTTTCCTTCTTTTACTATTTTTGATTGAATATCTACAACAACATAACTTAAATGCTCTGCAGTAAGCATTTTTGTTACCATATATCCCACTCTACCAAACCCAGCAACTATTACGTGATTATAAAGGTCTTGTGTGTCTGTTTCGATTGCTTCATCGTCTAGTATTATTTTTTCAGTGCTAAATGAATTTGCTATCCAGTCTCCAATTCCCGATAAAAGAGGAGTAAAAGCCATAGTTACTGTAGTTACCATCATAAGCACTTGAGCGATTTCACTTGATAGTACATCTAATTCATCTGCTAAACGGAATAAAATAAATGCAAATTCACCGCCTTGTGCAAGCAGTAATCCAGCTTGTATTGCAGGTGCACTTCTAAATCCAAAAAATCTACACAATGTATATATAATGGACGTCTTTAAAACGATAAGGATAATTGATAATAAAGTAACGAGTGGTAACTTATTGAGTAAAAGGTCAATATCAATAGACATGCCAACAGTCATAAAGAATAAACCAAGAAATAAGTCTTTAAATGGCAATACTGCATGTTCTACCGAATTCCTGTGTTCTGTTTCTGCAACTAGTAACCCAGCAACAAATGCGCCTAATGCCATTGATAAATGAAATTGTTCAGTAATAAATGCTGATCCTAATATTATCAGAAGTGTTGTTGATATAAAGATTTCATTACTCTCCATTTTGGCAATAACCGAAAACAATGGCCTCAGTAATAACCTACCAGTTACAAATATCAACACCAATGCAATAGCTGCTTGCACTAATGAGCCTGCCAACGAGCTTATTAAGCTGTGTTCAGAATTGCCAGTAAGCAGGGGCACTAGTACTATTAGAGGTACCACTGCAAAGTCCTGCATTAGTAGCACTGCTATTGACAATCTACCAACTTGGCTTGCTTGAGAACCCTTTTCTTGCAGAACCTGCAACACTATTGCTGTTGAGGATAGTGCAAGTCCACCACCAATAACTGCTGCCATGTTTGTATTTACTCCAAAGGCAAGAGCAATGCACCATATTGCTATCATGGTAACTATAACTTGAAGGGAACCAAACCCAAACACATGCCTACGCATAGCGATAAGGCGTTCAAATGTCAATTCAAGACCTATAATGAACAATAGGAAAACTACGCCAAACTCTGCAAAGTTATCCATTACTTCAACTGAATGTATCAGATTAAATCCATGAGAACCAATCAATGCACCTGCAACAAAGTAACCAAGTACTGGGCTAATATTCATTTTCCAAAACGCTATGACTATAAACACAGCAGCAGAGAGTAAAATTATAATATCAAACAAATGCTGAGAGCCGCTGTGCATAATATTTAACCTGTAGAATTAGACCATTTTATTGAACAACCAATGCTTGATTTTTGGTCAACTGGAGGATTGCTAGTTTCTGCAATAAATTTCATGGCTTGAAATAAATCACTACTTCCTACTTCGTAATTTTGAACTTTCTCTTTTTTTGTGTTGTTAAAACGCCCGCGATAGCAGAGGGCTAGTTTGGAATTAAAGCCAAAAAAATCAGGGGTACAAACAGCACCATACTCTTTAGCTACTTCTTGGTTATTGTCAATCAAATATGGAAATGTAAACTTATTTTCCTTGGCAAAATTAATCATGTTTTCAAAGGAGTCTTCTGGGTAGTCATTTACATCATTTGGCATGATTGCAACGGTGTTTACCTGATAATCTTTTTTCAACAAATTAACATCGCTTACTAGATTGCTAATAATTGATTGAACGTAAGGACAGTGATTGCATATAAACATTACAATGAGACCATTTTCCCCATAGCAGTCACTTAATGTATAATATTTGTTATCCACTCCCAGGAGATTGAAATTCTTTGCAATAAAGTCTAAATCTATCTTAGGAGTGTCTAGCGTAACCATAGCTCATAGAGAATTGTATACCATAATTTATGATCTTATTGCTTAAATGTCAAATGGTTTCTATGTACACTGTTTGCATTTAGCATTGTAATTATAAAATTTATGTTCATAACCTTCGAAGGAATAGATGGTTCTGGTAAAACAACACAGTCTGAGTTACTTGCAAATTATTTCAAGCAAATTCACGGTGAAAATAATGTCGTATTGACTAGAGAACCAGGTGGTACTGATTTTGCAGAAAAAATAAGAGGATTACTACTTAAGGATAATATTGATCCTATTTCTGAACTCTTGCTGCTTATCTCGATGAGGCACGAACATATGAAAAAATTAATATTGCCAGCTCTTAAAGAGGGAAAGACAGTTATTTGTGATCGATTTATCGATTCAACTATTGCGTATCAAGGGTATGGACTAGGTGTTGACTTGAGTCTAATAAGAGACTTACACAAATTAGTGGAAATTAAATATCCAGATATCACATTTATTTTAGATATTGATGTTCAAGTTGGACTCAGCAGAGCAAAGGATAAAAATAAGTATGAAGAAATGAGCATTGATTTCTATCATAAAATTCGAAAAGGATTTCAAGAAATAGCTATAAAAGAATCTAATAGATGTAATGTTATTACTGGAATTGAAAAAAAAAGTGATAATCATGTACACAATGAAATTATTGATATTGCAAAGACTTAGCTATACGTATTGAACTTTTGCTAACCTAAACAGTTACTGCATTAACCTGTGGTAAAAAATTATCAATTTTAGGTGACGTTATTTCATACGAAAGACTCTCTTTTTGATTAGCTAAAAAACTTTGTATTTCATTTTTAGGTTTTTCACTTATTGTTCTATATATTCTTGCGCGATTAATTAGCTCATTTCTACTATTCTTATTGCTTACTTCAGTTATGGTAAAAAATTGATCAAAGTGATTTAACAGATCCTCGTCTTTTATCGAGGATGCAACGCTATCAATTTCTCTTACATATAAAGCAAGTTTGTGCGCTTTGCTACGATCCTCAAAACAAAAGTATAGCCCTTCTCATAATAGTCCAAAAAGAGTAAGATATGGATTGATAGTAGTGGAAGGTAAGGATGCCAGTAGCATATAGTTATGACTTAAGAAAAAAGGTAATGGAAGCATTGGATGAAGGAGAGAGTGGAGAAACTGTTGCCAAGAGATTTAAGATCGGAAAAACAACTTTATATGAGTGGAAGAAAAGACGTGAGAAAACGGAAGATTTTCAGTCAAAAAAGCCTGGAAGCGTGGCATAAAATTACCGACTGGAATGCATTTGCCGAATTTGCAAATGAGCAAGGTGGCAAAACTCAGTCAGAGATGCTGGGGCAATATTAGTAGACAAACAATTCATCGAGCACTTAAAAATATAGGATTCACAAGAAAAAAAAGACCTACGGATATAAAGAAAGAAATGAAGAAAAGCGAGCTCAATTTTCAAAGGTTATAGCAACAAAAGAACCTAAAGAATTAGTGTATATAGATGAGTCTGGCATTGATAACACTGAACCTATGGGTATTGCCAGAAAGGACAGCGGTTTTATGCCCTAAAATCTGGGAAGAAAACTCAACGAATTAGCATGGTTGCAACCTTAAGTGGAAGAAAAATAATTGCTCCGTTAACCTTTGAAGGCCACTGCAATATGGATATCTTTAATAAATGGTTTGAGCAGTTTCTGACACCGATTTTGGAACCTGGACAAACTGTTATCCTTGATAATGCTACTTTTCATAAGTCTAATAAGATTTGCTAAAGGAGTTGGTGCAGAAATTTTATATCTTCCTCCATATTCTCCAGATTTTAACAAAATTGAACATTATTGGTTTGCTATAAAAAACAGAACCAGGAAAAACATTCCTTTATTCAAATCTTTTCGTCATGCTGTCGATTCTTCTTTCTTATGACCTTTTTGGACTATTATGGGAAGGGCTATAATACTGAAAAAGCAGCTTAATGGTGTGTATAAAAGGTATTTACTAGACGTTTTTCTATAATCTAATTAGCATCTAGAGGATTGACTTTATGAATATTGTCCTCTAAACTGCCGTTACCAAGATTCGAACTTGGGACCTCGTCATTACCAATGACGTACTCTACCACCTGAGCTACAACGGCAAGTTCACGTATTATGATAATGAATAACATGAAAAAAAATAAGGAAAAAGAAGAAGAGAGAAAAAGATTGGCAAAAGCTTTAAAGCAAAATATTCTAAAAAGAAAAAAACAGCAACAGAGTAGACAAGATGCCAGAACTCCCAGAAGTGGAAGTAATCTCTAACTTCTTATTTGATAAAATCAAAAATAAGAAAATAAGCAATGTGACAGTCAATAATTGTAATTTGCGTGTACCAATAACGAAGAATATTGATGATTTGCTAAAGGGCAAAGTTATAAATGATATCAAGCGTAGAGGTAAATATATAATCTCGAATATAGATGCTAGTATGGCTGTAATCATACACCTTGGCATGAGCGGAAAGCTTATATATGCTGAAGACAATCAAGCACAGAACAAACATGATCATGTGATATTCTTATTTTCTGACAACACTTCACTAATCTTTAATGACCCAAGAAGGTTTGGATTAGTGATTGTTTTAAACAGAGAGCAAGAACTAAATTTTTTTAATAACCTAGGAATAGAACCCCTCACAGATGAATTTGACGGACATTATTTACAGAAGTTGCTAAAGAACAGAAAAGCAAATATCAAATCAGTATTAATGAATAATAAGCTAATAGTTGGCGTAGGTAACATATATGCTTCTGAGAGCTTATTTAGAGCTCGCATATCACCACTTAGGCTAGCACAAGATTTAACATATATAGAGTGCGAAAAACTTGCTATCGAAATAAAAAATACTCTGAGTGATGCAATTGCTGCTGGTGGTTCAACACTGAAAGATTATGCACAACCATCTGGATCTGCTGGATACTTTCAAAATAACTTTTACGTATATGGTAAAGTGCAAAAACCTTGCAGAATCTGCAACAATATCATAACACTTATACGACAAAATGGTCGTAGCACTTATTTTTGCAATGCATGTCAGAATTAAATTTTATTTTTGAATATGACACTCTCACCTGAAAAAGATCCTTTTGATTTGTTTTCAAAGTGGTATCAAGAAGTACTTAATTTTCCGTGTAAAGAGTCAACTGCAATGACGCTAGCAACGTGTAGCAAAGACTGCATTCCATCTGCAAGAGTGGTATTACTAAAGGAATATAGTAAAGAAGGTTTTGTGTTCTTTACTAACGTAAACAGTAGAAAAGGAAAAGAATTGACTGAGAATCCCAAAGCTGCACTCGTATTTCATTGGACAGAATTTTCTAGACAAGTACGAATTGAAGGAGAAGTTAGGCTTCTAAGCGGCAAAAAGGCTGACGAATATTTCTCCTCTCGAGCACGTGATAGTCAAATTAGCGCGTGGTGCTCAAAACAATCAAGAGTTCTGAAAAATTGGCAAGATTTTGAGCAGGCTATAGAATTGAAAGAGAAAGAATTTCACAATATACAAGTTTCTCGTCCTGACTTTTGGGTGGGATTTTGCGTAATCCCAAAGGTAATTGAATTTTGGCAAGAAGGTGAATATAGGAGACACACTAGATTTAGATATACTCTTGTTGAGAAAAGCAATTGGAAAGTGGAACAATTATATCCCTAACATTAGAGAAAGCTACTCTGCAGATCAAAAATAAGGATTTATTGTCATAACAAGGAAAGTAACTTTTTATGGCTTAAAAACTTGTTGTATGTAACGTATTGTAATACTTACGCAAAATATTTTAGTGCATTCTCAAATATGAGCATTCCATCACCATATTTTGGCATAGCCACTCCTGAACGTTTACATTTTTCTTTTTCAAGAGGCCAGTTGTCCTGCTGAGTAAAAAATATTCCTCTCTCTGGGTGAGGCATTAAAGCTAAAACTCTACCACTTTTGTCTGACAAAGCTGCCAGGTCGTATATAGATCCGTTTGGATTGTAAGGAAATTGTAAATTTGCATAGTCACCATTTTCATCAACGTAACGCAGTGCAACGGAATTATTTTCAATCAATTGATTTAAAATATCTTGATCCATAAAAAACCTGCCTTCTCCATGAGCAACAGGAAGATATAGCTCACTCAGGCCCCGTAGCCAAACAGAACTACTCTGCGGATTAACTCTCACTCTAATCCAACGACATTGGTAATTACCTATATCATTAGAGGTTAAAGCTAGATTAGAGAATTCTGGAACTAATTTTACTAATATCTGGCAACCATTACATATCCCTATAATAAGCTTATCCTGAGATAAGAAATTTTGAAATTCGTCTAACAAGTTGTTTTTTATACGCAAAGCAAATGCATTACCAGCACCAGTATCATCACCATAGGAAAAACCTCCTGGAATTGCAAGTATATTGCTTAATTTCAGTTCACTTGGATTATCTATAATATCATTAATGTGAACGATTTTTACTTCAATATTATTAATACCAAGCTTTCTTCTGCATTCCATAAATGCAAATGCAGTTTCTTTTTCGCAATTTAAGCCATAACCAGATAGGATTGTAATTTTCATGAATCAAAAAACTCGAACTTTCTTTTTACAAAATTTGCTATTAAATTCAAAGCAAATAGCATTAACAATAAAGCTATAATTGCAATGGCAGCAAGCTCAATAAATGCAATTTCAGGACTACTTGACCATATGTATATTTGTACAGGTAAAACAGTTGCCGGATCGAAGAAGGATGTAGGTGTATCAGCAATAAATGCTACCATGCCTATCATAAGTAAAGGGGAAGATTCGCCTAAAATCCTTGCAATTGCAAGCACTGCACCATGTATTATCCGTGGCAACGCAATCGGTAAAGAGTGATCCAATATCACCTTGATGTGAGGTGCACCTAGCGCAAACGCTGCATCTTTTATTGCAATAGGAACGTTTGTAAAGGCATTTTTTGTTGCAATAATAATATTAGGCAGCATCATAAATGAAAGAGTCATCCCGCCAACAAGCGGTGAAGAACGGGGTAAACCAAATATGCCCAAGTAGAGAGTCAGTCCTACCACACCAAATATTATCGAAGGCACTGCAGCAAGGTTATTCATGCTAATTTCTACAATACTGGTTATTAGCCTATTTCTAGGCATAAATTCATAAAGACAGATACCTGACATAATTCCTATTGGCAATGCCAACGCTAAGCATACTATAATTGTCATTAATGAACCGATAAATGCCCCTAAAATCCCTGCATTCTCAGGCTCACGAGAATCAGACTTAAGAAACAGAGACTTATTAAAAAATTTTCTTACTCTTCCCTTCTCTTTTAACCAATCAAGTAATTTAGCATAATGATCATTCAAACATTTATTTTTATATAGTGAATTGATCACACTCGATGCGGTAAACCAAATCTCATATTCACCACTATTTTTTACTCTCTTAAGAAAAAACCTCTCTAGCTCCTTGTAAGAGTTACGACTTAAAATTTCGTCACTGTCTTTAAAGTCAATTCCTTCAAACACTTTATGTAAAGAGTTATTGAGTAGGCTAATGGACTTATATCGTAAATCACTAGGATTATTAGTTAAAATAAGATCAGCATTTATTTCAACTGGCAATAAAATTTTCGTTACTGTTAAAGCACTGTAAGAATTAACCAATATACTCAACAATATACACACAGGACAGCCAAGTGAGATAACTAGTGCCGTGAAAGAACAAAAGCGTAACGCTCTGTTCTTTTTATTTTTCCTTTTTATACGAGCATGTACACGCCTTGACTGAAGTAATTTAAGGAATTTTTTCTTTATACTCATTTACTTTTCTTTATATGAGGATTTAAAAAAACTTTCCCCTTTTTCCAGTGATTGACACTGAGATCTAGCAGGCTTTGCCTGCAAATAATTTTTATATTTTCCATGAAAGCACAAACCAAAAGGAGAATCTGGATCCCAGTGTCAAACATTGGGATGACACCACAGCGGTAGGCAAAGTACAGTTGTGCGTCACACATTGGGATAATAAGAGAGGGTTTTGAGATGATACAATTGATATCACTCCCTATTGTATCTACTTAGATTTTTTTTTAACATAAGTAGTACGTTCTTTGATCCTTGCAGCTTTCCCAAATAGCTTGCACAGGTAATATAATTTTGCTCTACGGACCTTTCCCTTTCTCATCACTTGTACTGAAATTAATGCAGGAGAGTAAACAAAAAATTGTGATACTATACTTTCTCCATGACTTACCTTTCTAACTGAAAAAGAAGAGTGTAATCCACGATTTCTTTTTGATATACATACGCCCTCAAATATCTGTATACGCTCACCCGTACTATCAACTACCTTAAAAGTGACCTTCAAATCATCGCCAGGACAAAAAGCTGGCATCTCTTTGGCTAACCTTTGTATTTGTTGTTCGTTAAATTTTTCAAGTAAGTTTGTCATTTATCATCTCCATTCAACAATTCAGGTCGACGTTCCTTTGTTCTAACATATGACTGTTCCCTTCTCCAATCACTTATTTTTCTGTGATTGCCAGACAACAGAACCTTAGGAACTTTGTACCTACTCCACTGCTCAGGCCTAGTATATTGAGGATATTCAAGCATACCACCACTATAACTAAAACTTTCTTCAGCAACGCTATCGAAATTATTTACTACACCTGGAAGAAGCCTAATACATGCATCAAGAACCACCATTGCAGCTGGCTCACCTCCCGAAAGTATATAATCTCCAATACTTAACTCATAAGGAGTATACACATCAATTACTCTTTGGTCAACACCTTCAAATCGACCACACAATATTGTTACATGAGGAATTTCTGTTAGCTCCTTTGCAATGCTCTGATTAAATTTTGTACCAGATGGAGTCATATAAATAAATCTAGTATTTTTATGAGCAGAAAGCACATTATCAACTGCATTGCCAATCACATCTGGGCGCATAACCATCCCTGCTCCACCTCCATATGGAACATCATCTATAGTTGAATGTTTATCTTTAGCAAAAGAACGAATATTTACTATTTCAAGATTCCATATTTTTTTTTCCAACGCTCTTCCAGCAAGAGAATAGTTCAAAAATCCGGGGAACATTTCTGGAAATATGGTTAATATTGTAACATTGAACGCCATTAAGGTTTATTTTAAGTTATTTGGGGCTATACTCTAAGAACAGTAAATTGATATGATACATAGTTAAATTAAATATGTCACTGAATAAAACGATATACGAAGGTAAAGCCAAAGTCATTATTGAAACTGAAGACTCATCAACTGTTATACAGTACTTTAAAGATGATGTTACAGCGTTCAACAAGAAAAAATATGAAATTATTGAGGGCAAAGGAATAATTAATAATCATGTTAGTGCTTTTATCATGGAAAAGCTTGAAGAAGCAGGAATTAGCACGCACTTTATAAACACTCTAAACGAAAGAGAACAGCTAGTCAAAAAACTCAAGATAATACCTCTTGAGATAGTGGTTAGAAACATTGCAGCTGGCAGCTTTTGCAAACGTTTTAATATCAAAGAAGGTGAGACACTTACATCTCCTATAATCGAGTTTTTTTACAAAAATGATGACCTAGCCGACCCAATGGTGAATGAAAATCACATATTATATTTTGGTTGGTTATCTCATAAAGAAATGGAAGAAGTTAAAACTACAACTTTAAAGATCAACAAAATCTTAGTCGACCTATTTTCAAATGCAAATATATATTTAGTTGATCTCAAGTTAGAATTTGGCAAATTGATAAACAACAGCACTAAAATCATTTTAGCCGATGAAATCAGCCCTGATAATTGTAGGCTATGGGATAAAAATACGCATAAAAAGCTAGACAAAGATGTTTTCCGTTTAAATCTAGGAAACTTAAAGGAAGCATACTCAGAAGTTGCAAAAAGACTGTCAGTAAAGTTAGACTAACTAAATACTACTCTATCAAGTGGAGGGTTACATGCCTCATCAAGTTTTCCAATAATCTCAATTTTTTCTCCACGCTTTTGGAAATGGCTTTCCACATCCTTCATATTATCGGGATCTACAATCAGTACTATACCTATGCCGCAATTAAATGTTTTTAACATTTCTCTCTTTTCTATTTTGCCTTCTTCTTTCAGCCATAAAAATATATCTGGCCATTTCCAAGAATTAATATTTATGTCTACAAATAAATTTCCTGAGAGAATTCTTGGAATATTGTCTATTAACCCGCCACCTGTTATATGCGCAATGCCTTTTACCTTTGGCATAATAGGCAACAAAGAATCAACATATATCTTTGTTGGCTTAAGTAATATTTCACCCCAAGATTTATTATTCCATGGAGATATATCATTATAATTTATACCTAAGCTTTTAAAAATATGGCGCACCAAAGAAAATCCATTTGAGTGAATTCCATTTGATTCTAAACCAACTACACAGTCACCTGCTTTCATTATACTACAATTTGGAAGAATTTGCTTTCGATCAACAACACCAACCACAAACCCTGCAAGGTCATAGTGATTGTTACCATACATTCCAGGCATTTCTGCAGTTTCTCCACCAACTAATGCTATTTTAGATTCCTTGCACCCTTCTGCAATGCCCTGGATTACAGACAATAAAACGTTTTTGTTTAAAACGCCTGTTGCAAAGTAATCAAGGAAAAATAAAGGTGTTGCTCCTTGTGCAAGTAAATCATTTACACACATTGCAACTAAGTCTATACCTATAGTATCATGCTTATTCACCTCTTGAGCTATTAATAGTTTTGTGCCCACTCCATCAGTTGAGGAAACAAGTACTGGATGGTCGTATTTCTTACTCAGCGAAGAAAAGTCAAACAATGCAGAAAATGATCCTACTTCACTAATTACTTCTTCTCCTTTAGTCTTTTCAATAATAGGTTTAACTTTTTTTATTAGTTCATTATATAGTTTAAGGTCTATTCCAGATTTAACATAAGTATTCATAACGCCTTCATAAATCTTATAATTATTAATACTACATTAATGCTTTGACACAAAAAGCGCAACGAAACTTTCTCTTAAATTGACTACTACATGCCTACCAATATAGGGTTAACTTAAATCATTTATACTTTTATCCAATGAATAAAAACATAATGTTAATAACAGAGTGCCTATCAGGACGAATTCTTCATGATTTTGCTAGTTCTATGCAAGGAATAGTGGGTGGATTGGAAGAGCTTGAAGAAAACAACCCTAATATGCAAAACGAAGCATTGTCATTGCTTAAAGAAAGCTCCGATGATTTAATATATAAATATAAAGTTATGAAGCAAGCGTATTCTCATTCATCAGATAATTGCAGCTTTGTTAAGACTAAATCCAATATAGAAAATTATTTATTAAAAAAAAAAGTAAAGCTTCAGTGGAGAGTAAGTGAATGTCCTACAGAAAACTTAATTGAAAAAATAAATAAGATAATTTCCAATATGGTGATAACTATAATCAGTGCAGTGGCACAAATTGAATTAGTGTCTATTTTACTGACTAAAACAGAAGATAAAACACTACTCACTATAAAAGTAGTAAATGAACATAAATCAATAAGTACATTATTAGTGAGCAAATTAACAAAAAAAAATGATATTCGTTTGGATACAAAAGACATTATTATCTATATGACTTCTTTACTGTTAGAACAGTATAACACTAAAATCAATTGCACTTGTGAAAGTAATTCACTGAATATAGGCTTAACTATAACTTGAGATGGCTTCATATTTCATAAAAAGGAATCGATACTATAAATTTGAATCTTGGATAAGGAAAGGAAAAATTTTGTGGAGTAACCTAGACATAAAATCTGTAGTTAATTTGCAGGAAGTGTTAAATAAACCATACGCGTCAAGTTAAGGAAATATCGTGAAATATAGCAACATTTGAGATGGATATTTTATTTGTTACATTTATTTTTTTAGGGAGTTCTTATCTAGAAGAAGATGATTTTTTCAGAAGAATCTATAAATTAATAACTTTATTACTTAATATATAAAATAGTTTTTTTTCGTTTCCTTTCTTCCTTATACCACTTTTCCTTAACTTGACGCGTATGGTTTATTTAACACTCCCTAATTTACCTCACAACTCATTTTAACATATATGAAAATAATGTTTAAAGAATTTTTTCCTGCTTTTTCCTGCAATAATGAATTATTATGAAGCTTGCATTTTCTGTCGCTTACTACTGGGATAGTTTGATAGTTGCAGTACATGTCTATCAATGATAAAATAAAGATCAGTTTATTTTGATACTATGATTAGGGTACTCTTTGTTGCACTATTATTTTTTTGTGGTGGTTATGCACTTGCAAAACAGGAACCAAGACCAATAGCTGGTGATAACCACATAAAGGTAATGAATTATAATCCACAGGCTATACATAAGTACACGGGCTTTTATGGTTATCAATCCAGCATATTGTTTGAGCCAGGGGAGGTAATAGAGAGTCTTTCAATGGGTGATGCAACCGGTTGGCAACTCCTTCCTCAAGGTAATAGATTATTTATTAAGCCTATAGATGATATTGCCGATACTAATGCAACTATAATTACCAATAAAAGAGTTTATTATTTCGAATTTCATGCTGAAGAAGCAAACGGGCTAGATGATCCAAGGTTAGCATATGAAGTAAGGTTTCTTTATCCACTGTTCAACAGTGATGAAATTTATTCAACGAGTAACGGTGATATTCTAGAGCAAGCCAGTTATACCACTATCCCTGATATAAGTGATATTGAGGTTATAAAGAAAGGCTTGAATTTTAACTATTCCATCTCGCACGTTAAAGGCAGTCAATCAATAATACCAATTAAGGTTTTTGATGACGGAAAATTTACATATCTACAATTTAATAAAATAAACTCTGATTTCCCGGCAGTTTTTATGGTTGATTCTGCAGGATATGAGTCCTTGATAAATTTTCGTACAGTTGATGACTACCTGATAATTGAAAGAGTAAGCTCGGTATTTACCTTAAGAAACGGATCAAGTACAGTCTGCCTGTTTAATGAAAACATACCTTTCAAAAAAGGTAAGTGATTAAAGGCTATAGTATTCTTATAGGTGCAAAATTCTTTCTATGGTGCTTCGTAATTCCATGAAGGCCAATAGCGCTGAGGTGTTCTTTTGTTCCATATCCTTTATTTTTATACCAATTATATTGAGGATGTTTATTATGCAATTCTTCCATAAGCCGATCTCTTGTAACTTTTGCAACGATTGAAGCGGCTGCAATTGATATACTTAAACTATCACCATTCACTACAGACTTTGTTTGCCATTTCACTTCAAGTGGTTGGTTACCATCAACTAACACATAATCTAGTTCTAAATCTAAATTTACCAGCGCACGTTTCATTGAAAGCTTTGTTGCTTGCGAGATATTGTATGAGTCTATCTCCTCTACACTTGCCATTCCTATACCAAATTTTGCAACAGACGTTATTTTTTCGTATAGAACTTGCCTACACTTAGGGGTTAGCTTTTTTGAGTCGTTTATTCCATCAATAACCGTATCTCTATCAGTAAATATTACAGCTGCAGATATCACTGGACCGGCAAGCGGACCTCTTCCAACTTCATCTACTCCTGCTATAATTCCTGATAATGTATTTTCTAATGTGAAATCTGGATATTTCATAGTTCCTATAATAAGAAAGTTAAAGCAAAAATCGAACAAACGATAGAAATTATCCAAAATTTTATAACTATTGTATTTTCTGACCACCCTTTCTTTTCAAAGTGATGATGTATTGGTGTCATAAGGAAAATTCTTCTTCCTGCTCCATATCTAAATTTTGTATATTTAAAATATGATACCTGAATAATCACAGATAAAGTCTCTATTACAAAGATTATTCCAATAACGGCGAAAAGTATCTCTTTTTTAATTAGAACACTAGCGAGCCCTAAAGCTGCACCGATTGATAGGCTTCCAACATCACCCATAAATATTTTTGCTGGATGTGTGTTAAACCACAAGAAACTTAAAATAGCTCCTATAAATGCAATGCAGAATAAAGTAATGTTTACATCTGTCTGAGTGATGTATGCAACTAGTCCCAAAAAAGCAAAGGAAGTAATGGCTTGAGTTGCAGCAAGGCCATCTAGGCCATCTGTAAGATTCACAGCATTAGAAGAGCCGACAATTACAAATGCAGCAAACGGAAGATATAGATAGCCAAGGTCGATTGCTACTTCTCTAAATAGAGAAATTTTTGTAAAACCTTCAGCAGATTGTAGCTTAAGTATAAACATACAGACCAGAGTAACGACAAACTGAATAAGTATTTTGGTTTTTGCACTTAAACCTCGGTGGTGATTTGTCTTCAATTTTAAATAGTCATCAATAAATCCAAGTAGAGCAAAAAATAGAGTTATAAATACCAGCAATGAAATTTCTGGTGTTAATTGAGTCCAAAGCAGGATTGGTAATAAAGCAGAAGTTAGTATTATTATTCCACCCATAGGTGGTATATTCTTTTTTGTTATTAAATGACTTTCTGGTCCATATGATCTGATTGGTTGTCCATCTTTACTTATCTTTTTTAGAAGTTTTATAAAATAGGGAAAGAGAATAAACCCAAAAATAAATGAGATAAAAAACGTCTTTGTAGCTGAGATCACCTGCGTATTCAAAATTAACTAGATATTATACCAAAAGCTTTACCTAATCTCAATTTATACCTTTTTATCAGCTCATTTTATTTGGAGTAAATTTAGTTATTGATTAGTTATAGCAAAGTTTGCATACTGATATTTAGTTAATGGTAAGAGGTGGCATATGTTAGATTATATGTAATAGTTTAGACTTGATCTGACAAGCAAACAAAGTAAG
>NZ_JAFEVF010000021.1:0-15301 GCF_048054115.1 Wolbachia endosymbiont of Nasonia vitripennis
CAAACCTTTTTTGATAGTATGCATATTGCTTATCAGAAAAATATTGATAGCATTAAACAGGATGCTGATTTTGGTTTTGACTTTGTTAATTCTTCTGTCAGTTAATTCATGCCTGTCAGATCAAGTCTAAACTATTACAGAGAAAAATATTATCAAGGCAACTTATATCAAGAAAGCAAATTATACAAAATCAATAATCAAGTTAGTACGATAATTGATGAAATTGTAAGGTGTCATAAGTGGCATCATGGAATAGAGGACTTAGAGCTAAAATTAAAAATCAACCATAATATTTTTGAAGTCAGAGTTAACAATGATTTTTCTAAGTTACGTGAGAAAAACTTTAACAAACGCTCTAAAGAAAGGACATATCTAGGTAGAGCTATGTTACTTATTGGGTTTATAATTTCAATGGAGCTTATAGGTAGAATATCATCAGGTCAGACCATGCCATTGCCTTTACTTTGCGGTTTTATAGTATTTGGACCATTGGCACTCTTGTGTGGTGCATTGTTATATGAAATAACAACCTATTTAGTGAGAGGAGCATTTTTTACTTTTGGAGTGCCAGTTGTGTTAGAGGAGCTATTTAAATTCATTGTTAAAAACAGTTTAATGCAGAAGTTATTAGATGTGGCATTATCGTTTGGTAATGGTGCTTTCTTAGGTGTTGAGAAGAGTGCCGTGCAATCTTTTATATTTGAAGATGCAACAAAATTTGACTCACTAAGTGATATAAATGAGCTTACACTGATAAGAGAACAGGAAAAGGCAAAGTGTACAAATGAAGTAGCTGATAAAGTTGTAGCTACTGCTTTATCTGCAATTTTGATACAGCCAACAACTAGTGAGCAGGAAGGTTTAGTTTTTAACTAGAACTTTTCAGATAAATACTGAGTGAGGATTTCAATGCCTTCATCAATCTCTTTTTCAGTGATAATGAGTGGAGGCAAGATTCTTAGAACGTTATCTGATGTTACTCCAACAGTAAGTAAACCACGGTGACTTAGCTCTTCTGCAAATTTTTGGTTATTCATTTTTACTTTTATTCCTAGCATCAACCCTTTCCCTCTCACTTCTTCTATCATTGGAAACTTGCTTGCTAAGTCCTCTAGTTTGTTTTTTAAAGACTTACCTCTAACTTCAACATTTTCTAAGAAGCCAGGGCTGAGCAATTCATCCAATACAGCATTACCTACTGAAGTTGCAAGTGGATTACCACCAAAAGTAGAACCATGCATACCGACCGCCATGTACTTAGCAACCTTTTCAGTTGCAAGACAAGCCCCCAGAGGGAAACCTCCTCCTATTCCTTTTGCAAGAGCACATATGTCAGGCTTAATTCCTATGTGTTCATATGCAAATAACTTTCCTGTCCTGCCAGCACCGCACTGAACGCAATCAAAAAATAGCAGTATGTCGTTTTCGTTACATAGTTCTCTTAGCTCTTTCATGAAGACTTCACTCATTACTTTAATACCACCTTGTCCCTGTATTGGTTCTATTAATATAACACCTATGCCATTAGAAATTGCTTTCTTTACACTCTCAATATTGGGCTCTATGTTATCACACCAGTCAATATAAGGATTCAGTAATTCAGAAAATTTCTGTCTATCGTTTGTTGCACAAGTTAAAAATGTCCTTCCATGAAATGCACCATGAAATGTTAGAATTCTATAGCGATTTTTATTACCTTTTCCATTTTGATAGGCCCTAGCGATTTTAAGTCCACATTCCACTGCTTCTGATCCAGAATTTGCAAAAAATACAGTATTAGCAAAGCTGTTGTTTATTAAATTTTCTGCAAATTTGTTGGTAGTAGATATATTATAGGTATTTGATATATGCCATAGTTTTTCTCCTTGTAATTTTAGGACATCAGTTAATCGTGGGTTGGCATGACCTAAACTGCTAACAGCTATTCCAGAGTGAAAATCTATATAGCGCTTATTATCGATATCATACAAGTAAATACCTTTGCCATAAGAAAAATTTATGTTAACAGGAGAATAAACTGGCAAGATAGGAGAAATTGTCATAAAAGTATGATATGCTAATTTTTTATTAATACCATAAAAGACGTTATTTCACAATGAGAAGAATATGTATAAATTAAGTAAATTAATTTTTACTACACTAAAAACAAATAGATATACAAAAATTATCTCGCTATTCTTATTAATTTTTGTGGTTTTATTGGGCACAATATACCGCAGTTATTCATTAAAGAATAATTTTCTTTCTTTTTACCGTAATTCAAATGCAAACTTAAAAGATCTATTGGAAAATAGTATAATAAAAAAATATCATTATTTACTAATAGAAAAACATCATATTAAATATAACAGTTTTGATTACATAAACCAGTTGGTAAAATTGCGTGCTGAATTGTTACAATCAGTAAGCAAAGTAAGAAATTTTAGCTTAATACTGTATGATCAAAATGCCAGAGTAATTTTCAGTAATTTTAATACTCAAGGTCATGACTATGAGCAGTTGCTTACAAATGATGAAATTGATAAATTGCTAAGCAATCAAGAAATATTTTACGCTACAGGAAATACATTAACTTCTACTTTCCCTATATTTCATGAAGATGACATTAAGCCTTCATTTTTTTTGAAGATCATTCAAAGCTATAATGACTCTTATATTATGGTATATAGTCTATTTTCAATATTAATGGGCTTATTACTGGTTATCTTAATACTAATAATGCTTTATTTGCACTTTTCCAATACCCAAATGCTAGCCAAGCAGCATAAAACTAATATTGAATTACAAAGGGTTAAAGAGGCATTAGAGCAAGAAAATGCAAATAAGATAAAATTTTTTGCAAGTGTTACACATGAGTTGCGTACACCTCTTAATGCTATTATTGGATTTGCAAAGTTGATCAAAAATGAAACTTTAGGTTCGGTAGATCACTCTAAATACAAGGAATACGTAGACGATATATATAATGCTGGTACACATTTACTTGCTTTGATTAATGATGTGCTCGATTTTTCTAAAGCTGAATCAAGTAGTTTAACAGTAGAGAAAGTGAAGTTTAATCTGAATAAGATAATAGATTCGTGCTTAAAAATGTTATCACCTAAACTAAAAGAAACAGGGATTAGTTTAAAGAAAGAGATATCTGATAAACAATTATTAGTTATCGCCGATCCCAAAAGAATGAAGCAAGTTATAATAAATTTGTTATCAAATGCAATCAAGTTCACTCCTCAAGGTGGTTTAATAAGAATGATTATTAAAGAGAATATAGAAAAAAATTTATTAACTATTGAGTTTCATGATAATGGAATAGGGATAATGCAGCAGGACATATATAAAGTTATGTCCGTTTTTGGCCAAGCAGATTCGGGATATAGAAACGAAGGCACAGGTATCGGATTACCTCTAAGCAAGAAATTAGTAGAGTTAATGGGTGGGACTTTCAACATTCAAAGTGAAGCAAAACTTGGTACTACGATAACATTGAGCTTCTTTTATGAAGAGCAAACATGTGAAAAGTTGATTGATTTTTAGTAAAATATATTTGATATTGCACTTTTATATCTAGTACATTCCTAAGTCATACTGACGTGATACCTCTTGGCTAATAATAAGTAGCGGAATGTAAGTAAATTAAACTTTTTTAGCTATACTTCCTGAAAACACTTTATAATTCTTGAGCATAAAGAAAATTCCTTTAATAATGAAGCATGCTAATCAGGAACTTAATAAAACAAGCAACTCAAGTAGGAAATAGTGAAAACGTAATACAATATGTCAAATATCTCTATCAATTTGAGAAGTTTAGAAATACATTAAACCTCACTTTGTCACTAATAAAGCAAACTAGACTCTCGTTTGAAATATATCAAGAAGGATTAGTGGATATGGAAGAGGGAGTGTGTAAGACAATTCGTTCTTCTGGTTTAAATAAGTATGTTATTGTGCTAAGAAGGTCAAATCCTTACATCATAGTACATGAACTTTCACATATGGTTGAAAATGAACTGAACTTAAGCTTAGAGCAAGAATTTCTCTATAAAGTTTATCAGGATATTGAGCAGAACTTAAAGCAGTCAAATATTCTGGTACAAAAAATTATTGGTCAAATTATATTTAAGGAGATACAAGTTTACCAAACTCCAAAATCACGTGCGTCTGAGTTATTCGCACGCTATTTTGAGCTGTTTGCTTGGGCTCAGGAAGTTTATCCTAAAGATAAAGAATATCTAATTCGCACTCAAGATTTAAATAAAGTATTTCTTGCTACTAACCAATGGAAAAAGAGATGCCTGGATCCACAAATAATGAAGATAATAGATAAAGAAGTAAAGGAGTATAGCAATAAAACTGCCTTTAAAGATATAAACAAAGTACAAAGCAGTTGGACTAATAAATTTTCCTCTGGGAGTAAAAAAATTGGTTCTATATTTGGAGATGATAATTAGCTTAACAGAACAAAGTTCACTTCTTCAACATTTCAAGTTATAGTTCTCACAATTAAAGAGTTCAAATATATATGAAAACTATATTAGCTGTTGAAACAAGCTGTGATGAAACTGCAGCAGCAATTGTAAATAGTAATAAGCAAGTCCTTGCTCACGAAATTCTTTCTCAGGAAGAGCACAAAAAACGCGGTGGGGTAATACCTGAAATAGCATCACGTGCTCATATGAAGCATTTAAGTGGTCTAGTAAAAAGCGCTATAGAAAAATCTAACCTTAACTTTTGTGATCTAGATGCAATTGCAGCAACATCAGGACCAGGACTCATAGGTGGACTAATAGTTGGTACAATGATGGCTAAAGCAATTTCGCATGTAGCACAAAAACCGTTTATTGCAGTTAATCACTTAGAGGCACACACATTAGTTATTAGGCTGCTATATGAGGTTAAATTTCCATTTCTAGTCCTACTTATATCGGGTGGCCATTGTCAATTTTTAATTGCACAGGATGTAGGTAAGTATATTAAACTTGGAAAAACACTTGATGACTCGCTGGGTGAAGCGTTTGATAAAATTGCTAAGATGCTGGATCTAAGCTATCCTGGAGGTCCATTGATTGAAGAGTTAGCTAAAAAAGGTGATGGTATGAGATTTAAGCTGCCAAGAGCAATGATAAAACGTTCTGGATGTGACTTCTCATTTTCTGGAATTAAAACAGCAGTAAAAAACTTAGTTAAAGAGCTTGCAGTGAGCAAGCAAGATGTTTGCGATATGTGTGCTTCGTTTCAAGAGTGTATTAGCGACATATTACTCGATAGAGTCAGAAATGCTATTGATATCACTGCATCTTTAAATATTAAAATCAATGATTTTGTAATTACCGGTGGAGTTGCAGCAAATAATTTTCTGAAGGAGAGATTGAAAAAATACATAGATTTGAACGTGCTTTCTCCTCCAAGCAACCTATGTACAGACAATGCGGTAATGGTTGGATGGACAGGAATTGAAAGGTTACAGAAAAATTATATAGACTCTCTTGACTTTGCACCAAGGCCAAAGTGGGAATTAGAAAAATATTACTAGCACAAAAAATTATCTACTATATAATGCGGCCGCTGGTGAATTTTTGTAGGCTTAAAAATTACAGTGGTATCTACTAAAGCCTTATTCACTACCGGCATTATTATTTATAAGGTACAGTATGTTCAAAAATAAATTTGACACAGTTACTAATGTTTTCAAAGCTAAATCTAGTACAAGCGCAAAGACACTCAGGTCGGGTTTATTTGTTGCGGTAAACGTTGGTATGGCCAAAGCAATTAGTAATATAGACCTCTCTTCATTACAAGGCAATTCAGAAGATAAAGTCAATAAGCAAGACCTAATAATCATATATGATTATATTAACAAAGTAACTCAAGAAGAAAACTATAATATATGTACTAATAATCTTGATTATATAAAAAGCAGGATTTTAGAAGAAAATATAAGTGATTCATTAGCTGAAAAATTTTGTCAAGATGGATGGAATATAATAAGTAATGATGGTTCTTCGCTATTAACAGTGGCTATTGAAAGAATTAGGGAAAGACAACAAAAGAAAAATAGGGATTGTGATATTAAAATGGCTGTATCTCTAATTCTTGGTATGAAGAAAGAATTGATTACAAAACTGGAGAATTTTGCAGATAGTAATGATAAAACACTTCTACATTATTTAGCTGAGTTGGGTAAAGAAGATATTTTACGTTTTGTGATAGAAAATTCTAATTTTGACATTGAAGAAGCATTAAGGAATAAAGATAGAGATGGCAAAACACCACTACACTATGCGGCTAAATCTGGCAATAAAGAATGCTTGAAAATTCTCATAGAAAATGAAGCAGATTTTAGTTGCACTACCAATAATAAAACTGAGTTACACTATGCTGCCAGAAGCGGAAGTCCTAACCTCCTAGAATATTTAAAAGAAATATTGACAGCAAAAGGAATTTTTGATAAGGAGAAAATTAAAACAGATAAATATGGAAATAACGCATTACACTATGCTGTGCAATCTGGAAATGCTGAGTGCATAAAATTCTTCATTGATAATCAAGTACAATTTTTAAAAAATAAATATAATGAGAATCCTTTTCATAAGATTGCAGGTAACTCAGAAACTCAAGAAAATGCCATAAATTTTCTTATAAAGCATCTAGAATTTTTAGGTAGACCAAACAGTAAAATTGATCAAGAAAATGTAGATGGTAACACCCCATTGCATATAGCTGCAAAACATGGAAATAAACAGCTAATAGAATTGTTTATTAAATCAGGTGCAAAAATTGTTCAGAATAAACAAGGTAACACCCCCTTACATATTGCTATTATACATGGTAATACATATTGTATAGAGCTATTTTATGAAAATATAGGAAATAGCATACTTCAATCCAAAGGTGAGTATGGAAGAGATCTTGTACATTTAGCTGCAATGTACGGGAAGTATGATTGTCTAACATTTTTACTCAATAAATTTCCTGATTACGATTTAAGTACAGAAACACGCAAAGGAAATATGGCCCTACACTTAGCTCTATCGAGTAATACAGAAACAGAACTAAGAAAAAAATGTGTGAGTCTATTAATAGACAGAAGCATGCAAGTAAATAAGAGTAATAATGAAGGAAACACCCCTTTACATTTTGCTGCCCAACTTGATTTATCGTTTTTAAGCATGATAGAAAAAAAGTTAGAAGAGAAGAAATTTGACGTTTATCAAGAGGTTTTGCGTGAGAATAGCAACGGTGACACCGTCTTTCATATGGCAGCACGTGTTGGTAATAAATCATGCCTTGAGCACCTTTTTAAAAAAGAGAGAGTGGGAGAAATATTAAGTAAGAAAAATAAGGATGGACAAACTTTACTACACTTATCTATCCTCAGTGGAAGAGTAGAATGCGTTAAGTATTTGGTAAAAAAAAGCCCAAAGGGTATTTTTTTAGAACAAAATACACAAAAAAAGTTGTTATTTGCAGCTATTTTGAGCGGCAATAAGGAATGTCTTGAATTTGTGTCAAAAGAACTTGTAGGTAAAAAGGTGGCTGCTAACATCAAAGTGTTATATGATGAAAATGACAATACACCGTTACACATGGCTGCTCTTGCCGACGACATAGGATTCTCTCAGTATGTTATTGAAAGTATTGCTAAGTCAATTATTAGGAACACAGTACCACTTTTTAACACAAATAGTCAAGGGCTTATACCTCTACATTTAGCTGCCATGAGCCTTAATGCTGAGTTAATAGAATATTTTATGACAGATAATCATTACCCCTATAATCAGAAAATGTTAAATGTTGTATCTAAATCTGGAAGAACAGCATTACACTATCTTGTAATGAGTGATAATGATTTTGAAAAAACTATAAATGAGGATTTTAAGCAAGGTCAATTTTTGAAAAAGTTGGTTTTAGAAAAGCGTAAACAAAATGAGCGCTTAAGGGAAAAAGCTATTAAAGCCTTATTCTACCTAACAATCAGCACCGGAGAGAAAACTGTAAATAAGAAGATAAATTTTGATATAAAGGATAATGCAAAAAAAACAGCTTTAGATTATGCTTTTAAACATGGCGACACAAATATCTTGAGGTTATTTTTAGATTTCTTTTATGAAATAAGGGAAAACAAAAAAAGGAAATATGATAGACTTAATATGGAAGATCAAGAAAGAAGCAAAAAGCTTCTAGACTACTATAATCTGGCCATGTCAATATCAAGTGTGATTATTTCTGTTTGCGTTAAGTATAATAATGCAGAACCTGAAAAGGAAGAAATTCTTACCTGGATTTCCATTGCATTTTCTTCGATATCATTTTTACTTATCTTATACAACTTAGTGATTGGCCTTCAAAAAGAACCTGTTAAACGTAAGATAGAAAACTATACTGAAAAAATGAACAGAATTGAAGAGGTTACAGGAAAGTTAGCTAAGACAAAAGTAGGGGATCATGATTTGGAGGAATACAACTCAATATTGGAACTATTAATAAAGAATGCAGAAGATATTTCACGATTGGAAAATGAACTTTACAAGTTTACGCATGAAACTAGATTAGAGAGTAAAGACAAACTCAATATTTCTCCTCAGAAAATGAGTAGGGGTGGTAGTGCAGTACCATGTTCGAATAAGTCTTTAGAAGGTAGAAAAAGTTCACCTGTTTTGAATGATTTAACAGCAAAACTTAGTCTGTTTTCAAGACGCAACAGTAGAGTACAAAATACAATGGACAAGTTAGATAATCCATCATGTGTAATTACTATAAATGAGCATCCAGAAATTAAACCAAAAGCTCCGAAAAACAAATTCAAGAATGTTGCAACCAAGCTAAAAATAGGCAATATCTTTAGTAAGAAAAAAGAAGATCTTATTGCTTCATCAAGCTTATCAGAAGGTGCTAATCAAGAGAATATTACAAAAATGAATGAAGAAAACTGTGGGTTGATAAAACGATTTGGTGATACCAATGGGTATTCAACATTTTCGACTCCTTTTAATCCAAGCGGTTCAACCTCAAGAGAAGAGTGTGGTAACAATCATAGTGCAGCGCGTCATGTGAGTTATGGTAGTGCAAATAATTCTGTGAGTGATAAGGAAGTTAGTAAATCTCCATCTCTAATACTTTCTAACTTTGAGGAGGGGATTACTGTTGACTGTTTTAAATTCGAAAGATATAGACCAAGGGTATATTCAAGTCCATCTTGTGTGAGAAAAAGAGCAATTACAGCTAGATCATTGGAATATGTAATACTTCCTGATCATATAGAAAGAGGAAAATAGATGCAGATTGTAATCACTGACTCTGATAGCATCAACTTTCAGAGGAGTGATAGTAAGCATTATAGTAAACTGTCATTGAGTAGTAGATAAGGAAAACATAGAACAATTGGCAAGGCTATCGTATAAGATTATAGTAGAGAAGGAATTAGATAGTCTTGCTATAAAAAAGTTTATGTTTTCCTATTCGCATATGTTAACATTTTATTATATTAACGATAGGGTAAGGCAATAGCTGTTAATACTTTTGAAATAAAAGTTATATATGGTGCATATAGTTAAGTTAAAAGGAAGATTGTGGAAATTACTCCATCAATAAAAAAAGAATTAAAGCAAAGTATACTATATACTTGTCTAGAGAAGTGCAAGAGTGCGTTTTGGTTCATTTTCTGGTTTAGTTCAGGGATTAATGCGTTGATGTTATTTTTGCCACTCTATACTTCTCAGGTACTTGATCGAGTGATATCGAGCGAGAGTGTATCAACATTAGTTATGCTGACGATTATTACTTTATCTGCGTTTGCATGTTCTGCAATGCTTGAAACTTGTCGATATTTAGCCATGGCAAAAATTGGCGACTGGATTGATAAAACTGCAACACCAGACCTAATAGTAAGGTCAATTAGGCTAACATCAGTGCAGAGCTCAACTTCCAGCGGTGAAGCAATACGAGATCTTGGGGTAATAAAAAATTTCATTACAGGAAATGGTATATTTTCACTATTTGATACTCCATGGTCGTTAATTTACCTTGTTTTCATCTTTATGATACATACCTCTACAGGGTTTATAGCTATTGCCGGAATTATTATATTAGTTTCAATGGCAGTATGGAATGAACTTGCTACTAAGCGTATATTGAGAGAAACCAATGAAGAAACTATACGTAATATTAATGCTATAGATGTTGCAACACGAAATGCAGAGGTGGTTGAAGCTATGGGTATGTCAGAATTTATAGTTTCTGATTGGTGTAAACGGAATGATCAAAATCGTGCAATGCAAGTTACAGCGCAGAATCGTTCTAATGTGATTACTGGGATTACTAAGTTTTTACGCTCGACTCTCCAAATTTCAGTAATTGGAACAGGTGCATTACTCGCAATCACAGCTCACAAAACTGCTGGTAGTATCATTGCTGCCTCAATTTTGATGGGTAGAGTATTGGCTCCATTTGATGCAGCAGTTCATACTTGGAAATTTTTAAATCAAGCCAAAATGTCATATGGCAGGCTGCAAAGACTTATCCTAACATCACCAAAAAGAGAGCAAACTATGGCTCTACCAGAGCCTGAAGGGAAGTTGGAATTTGATAGAGTATTCTTTACTCCTTATGGGAGTAATAAGCCAACAGTAAAAGGAATATCATTTTTAATAGAACCAGGGGATGTAGTTGGTGTTATTGGCGCAAGCGCTTCTGGTAAGTCCACCATTGCCAAGCTAATTGTTGGTGTATGGAAACCCATATCTGGTGTAGTCAGACTAGATGGTGCTGATGTATACACTTGGAATCGAGAAAATTTTGGTAATTATGTTGGCTACTTACCTCAAGATATTGAGTTGTTCAACACTAGTGTTAAAGCTAATATTGCTCGAATGAGACCAGACCCAAATCCTGAAGAAATAATCAAAGCAGCAAAAATTGCAGGAATACATGAATTAATACTGAGCTTACCAAATGGGTATGATACAACAATAGGAGGACCTGGAGGAGTAATACTCTCTGGTGGCCAAAAACAGCTTCTTGGACTTGCAAGGGCTTTTTATGGTAATACTAAGCTTTTAGTGCTTGATGAACCGAATGCTAACTTAGACAGTAATGGAGAGGCGCGCTTGATTAATGCAATCAATGTTGCAAGAAAGCAAAATACTACCACTGTTATCATCACTCATAAGCTACCGTTACTATCCGTAGTTGATAAAGTGATTATCATGTCAGATGGTATTATTTATGATATGGGACCAAAAGATGAGATTTTGAGCAGATTAGTTGCTCCATCACCAGATGCCACAGAAGATAAACGTTCTTCAGCAAGTGGTTAAGAAAGAGAGAAGCTGTCACACTTCTCTTTCTCTTATAGAGTACTATATGCACAGTTTATAAAATCTTAAGCAATTGTTATTAGAAAAATCCAATAATGATTAGCCGCGGAACCTATTTGCTAATTCTCTCACATTGACCTTAGACATTTCTGATATAGGCTCTTGTGTATATGAGACATCAGATTTAACGCCTTTTTTGTCATGACCTTTAGTAATAGAACATACTACAGTATCAGCCTTTACATGCTTAACACTTGGATCTGATTGAAACCCATGCTTTCTTTCCATTTGTGCTTCAAGCTTACTGCTATCATGTGTAACCCTACACCTTTCTAGATTACGGTCACGTTTGTCAGGAGCTACATATCCATCTATATCACTACATAAGAACGGGCGCACTTTGAACCTGTCTGAACTAACACCATTTTCAACACTTGCAGAATTATGAGCTTTTCTATTATTGCGCATTTTATCTACAGCTTCCTTTATTTTTTCTTTTGATGGTTTTGGCAGCAGTGCTGGCTTATATGCACATGCTGGTAGTTCTGGAAATGAGTCCTCCTGAAACAGCAAATGACTTTGGTTTCTCTTACTATCTGATTCTTCAATATTCTTTATTGGTGTCTTGAAAGAGTTTTCATTTTTCTTTCTTAGATCTAACTCATTTAATCCGCTTCCAACATTATTTTTTCTTGTTGTAGTGTGAATAACACCTGGAAGTTTCACTTCATACTTAAATTTTTTACCAATGGTATCTATTGACTCATTAGATGAGGAATCTATTTGAAACCTATCGTTTGAAAATTTTGATTTTGTAGCATCAAAAGATATACTACGTTTTTCTATCTTTTTATCAGTCATATTTTACCTCTAAACCTATTAACTAACAAAAGTATAAACTAAGAGGTATTAATTTTATTATAATAATAAAGGCTCAAGAAGCATCACCGTAGGGTTTTCTATATAGTACTTAAAGGCATTTAAAAATTTTGCTCCGAGTGCTCCATCAACTGCTCTGTGGTCAACAGAGAGAGTAACTGTCATTACCTCTGCTATCTCTATTTTTTCACTTATGACAACTGGTTGTTTTTTAGATGCGCCGACAGCCATAATGCAAGACTGTGGTGGATTGATTATAGCACTGAAAGTTTTTATACCAAACATGCCTAAATTAGAAATGGTAAACCCTCCTCCTTGAAATTCTTCAGGCCTTAATTTTCCAGATCGTGCTCTATTTACTAAATCTTTCACTTCTTTTGATATAGATAAAACACTTTTTTCATCAGCATTTTTTACTATAGGAGTAATAAGTCCATCCTCAAGCGCTACAGCAATTGAGATATCTATATTTGAATATTTTACTATCTTAGTATCTATCCACGATGAGTTTATGTCAGGAAATTTTTTCATGCTGAAAGCCACAGCTTTTATAATTAAGTCATTAATTGTTACTTTATTGTTCTCATTTGCTGAATTAACCTCATTTTTGAGCGATATTAGCTTATCAACGTGGCAGTCTACAGTTAAATAAAAGTGTGGAATATTTTGCTTAGATTCAACTAGGCGCTGCGCTATCACTTGGCGCATATTACTTACTTCAACTGTTGTATTTTCCTCAAATCTCTCATAGCTTTTAGTTTGATCTAAAAATTCTAATACATCAGCTTTGATGATACGACCATATGGACCTGTACCTTTTAATCGCTTTATATCAACACCTTCATTTTGAGCTATTTTTTTAGCTAAGGGGCTTACTTTTATTCTATTTTCTGTTGCTCTATCCTCTTTTTTAGATCCCAGTGTCACGCACTGGGATGACATTGAAGAGCTAGATGAAATCGAAGGGTTGGATGATACTGAAAAATCGGCTTCAACCTCCTTCTCAACCTTGGTATTGATGGCAGAAGCTAAATCAAGTGCGCTTTTATCTTCCCCTTCCTCTAACATTAGAGCTATCAGTTGATTTACAGGCACACCACTTGTTCCTTCCGACACTAAAATTTTTGCTAAAACTCCTTCATCGACAGATTCAAACTCCATTATGGCTTTATCAGTCTCAATTTCAGCGATTACATCACCTATTTCAACTTTATCTTGTTCTTTTTTACACCACTTTACAATTTTCCCTCCAGTTTTACTCATTGTTGGGGAAAGAGCGGGCATCAATATTTCTATAGGCATTTATTCTGCATTAAAAGATCTATTTAATTTTTAATTTACTCTTTACCCTATGTCAATCTAATCGTAAATCATGATACTTATATCATCCTAGTACGTGATGCTGGAATCTTGGTTGACTACTGTTATCCTACTATTTCTATTGCTTAGTCCTAGACAGAGTACAAATAGTAAGATCATCATGAAAATAGACGAATCTGTTATAATGGAAATAGAAAAATGTAGTGCTTACTATCCTCTCACAAACATATAGCTTGGGTACAGAAAAAATTTATATGAGGAGCTGGTTAAATTGATAAAAGATCAGAATTAATAGTAGTTTCCGAATCTTCTGTAGCAGGCTCTTCATGTGAAGCAGAGGACAGACTAACTTCTTTATCCTCTGTTCTCTGTATAGAACTACCACAAAAACTCCTTAACATCTCTTCAGCAGATGAATTTAAAATCTGTATAATAGACTTTTCACTTTGTTCTTTCAGCGATTGATCCATCTTAGAAATCAACTCGGAAAATTCACTACCTTCTTTTCTAGCTTCACTTTCTATCTTATTTTTTATGCTTTCTATATTACTTTGGTTAATTTCTTCTTTCGTTATGTTGAATGAATTAGCAATACCTTGATACTTAATCTCACAATCGCCACAGCCAACTATGCAAAGAGCAATAGAATCGGATATTTCACCTGCAGCCGAATTATGGATAGTGTAAGCTAAGCAATTGTCATGATATTTAATGCCAAGCTGTTGCTCTATCAATTCAGAAATTTCATTTTTTAAAGACATAAAGTACCTCCTTCTTACATTACTGTACCTTCTGATTAAAGTACAACAGCTGCTCCTAAATAGCAATCCATATATGGTTTACTTTAATAAATTATTAAAGTAAGAAGCTTTTACATCCTAAAACATAACTTAGATAGGCCAATGTAAAAAAATTTTTAAACGAGAATTATTGTATATATATTACTTATTTGGTAAAATTATTTTGGCAAAATAGCATATAAAAGTTGAGGCTAATTATGAATATTAAAGAACGAAAGGATTTACAACAGGAGTTATTAGGAATTGTTTTCAATATACTCATAGAAAGTGAAGATAGCGCCATAGAAGCTATGGAAACAAGAGCAGTAGAGATAATTAAAAAAATAAAAGAACACATTAATGATGATATAGAACATGGTACAGGATTTGATAGTCAAAAAATGCCAATTTTAGACTGGATCGTTGCTTGTGATTCTCAGGATCATGTTAGACTAAACAACAAGTCGCTATTAAAATTTGAGAAGGCAATTAAGGATATTGGAGGAAGAGCACCGCTAAATGAAATAAAAAGTACAATAAGGTTATTAGTAGAACAAGCACAGCTAAATCATGTTAGAATTAGAGGTGAGAGAGAAGTACCACTAAACCTCTTTGAGGAAAACATAATAATGAGAGAGCGAAGAAGGGCAAGAGAACAACAAATGCGGCCAAATTTTATTAGAGAAAGAGAAGCGTCATTGAATCTCTTTGGAAACAGGGATGAAAATGTAATAATGAGAGGACAAATGAGGTCACGCTATATTAGGCGTATTAGACGTGAAAGAGAAGTACCACTTAGTTCAAAAATAGGAGAATTAATTGGTGTAGTTTCATCCATAATTGTAGGTGCTTTCATTGGTATAATGTGTAGTAGTTTAGACTTGATCTGACAGGCATGAATTAACTGACAGAAGAATTAACAAAGTCAAAACCAAAATCAGCATCCTGTTTAATGCTATCAATATTTTTCTGATAAGCAATATGCATACTATCAAAAAAGGTTTGCATAGG